>NZ_JBKFGJ010000010.1:0-169531 GCF_051233465.1 Neobacillus solisequens
CTTCTTGGCGCCAAGGAATTGCGGATAAATGATGAGACGGTCGTCAATAAGGCCGCTTGGTGCCGAGGAACAGTAGATAGATGAAAGGGAGTCTCCAAGATGACATGTTTCCTTCTAGAATGACCATAAATTAAAAAAGGTCGCCAAAGAATTAATTGGAGACCTAATTAAATTTAATCAAGTAACAGTTAATTATGATTACTCATAATACGTCCATTGACCATATCCTTTTATAGTATAATTCCCCTTCAAAACCCTACAAATTACCTTTTTAGAGAAAGCACCTCCGCACCAGTGCTGTACCAAATTAGTCATAATCTTCTCCCCGGGAAACAACAGCCCGATTTCCTCTACACACCGCAATACAGCTTGATCCACCGATTCCTCAAAACCGCACTCAATACACACCAATTTCCCAACTCCAACAACTGATACATCAAAGGAATGACACTTTAAGCAATAGTTCCCGTATTTCAGTGTGCTCTTTGTATAAGTAGGGACATTAACCAATGGGTACTCTCCCTTATGATAAGTCATGATTTTCTCAGAAATTACAACATGCTTCTCTGTTACATTAGCCTGAATTCTATTCATTTTTTCAAAAAAATGATCAAGTTGTGTTGGGAGAATGATGGTCTCGTTAAGAGGTGCTTGTAAGAGAGTAAATTTGGGGTTAATAAAGATTAAGTGAGATTTTATGGGGAGATTAATGCCATTTTTTTGGAGACGTTTGCGGAGGAGGCGTTCACATCGTTTCAGCTGTTCTAAAGGATTTTGAAGGTCATTGTTACTACCCAGAAGATAGAAATTGTCATCCTTATAAACGTAAATGCCTTCAAAATTTTTTACATCAAATAAGTGAATCATTCCTTGCGTAACCAACAAGGAGTCAATTTGAAAGTAGGAATGATTTTGTTCCAATAACAAATCATTAAGCATCAAAACATTCATCTGGATGCGCTCTATTGCTAATTCATCAAATAGCACCTCCCCTTCATACCCTTTTTCAAGGTTATAGTAATATTTCTTTTCACTTCCCGTTAATTACATCCGCACATGTAAAATCCGATATATCTTTAATTTTTTCGGTATTGACGCGGCTTTATAACAGTAATTCCCAAAATCAACACTCCTTTCAAATAAATATATCTCCATTTTATAAAAATTTCCAAACCAAAGGTATGACTAATTTCCAACATTTATTTTTCAAGAATGATGGGGAAGCTAAGAATAAAGGGGGTATGCAGAATGATTGAACTGCCATCAAAAGTCGAGGGCAAGCAGTTTGATTTATTTAAAATAGAGCAAAAATTAAAACCAATCGGGTATTCGATTGGCGGGAATTGGGATTATGACCATGGTTCGTTCGATTATAAACTGGATGATGAAGGCGGCTATCAATTTTTTCGGCTTCCATTTCATGCGGTTGATGGACAACTGGATATGCGTGGTTGTACGGTGGAGTTGGGCCGACCGTTCCTATTGTCGCACCAATATGAATCGGGGTTGGATGTTCAGGGTGAGTCAGGAGTATTCTCCGGGACATTAAATCAATTTCAGGAACCAACTGATAAAGACGCCAGCATTCCTGATCGTTATATAGATAAAGGTAAGGCAATGGTAGCCGAATTGGAAACGGTCCTGCTATCGGATGGTTAATAGCTGATCGGACTCTTCCATTTTAAAGGTGTGGGGGGGATTCAGGATGGTTTCCTCTCCTCTTTTTATTCCCACCAGAAGACAGCCGCAGCTCAATTGCTCCTGGCACATATCTCCGTATAATTTCCCAGACTTCCCGGCACCGGCAAAAACAGCTGTCAAACGGCCATCCTGCAGTTGATGTAACACATCTGAGAGCAACCCGTCACCATTCGAATGCAAGCTGTTGAGCATAAAGACACTGGTTAACTTATTGGATTGAATCACCTCATCTGCGCCCGCTCTTACCGCGTTTACCACCTGTTCCGCTGTTAAAATCTCCACAATGCATTTTACCTTTGCGCACAGCCCCTTAATGGTTAACAATGTTAAAATACTATTCATATCAGCCTGTAACTCATCATTTCCACGATCCGCCGTAATCAGCACCTTCTCGGCATGCTCAATATCACTCTTCACAATCGTATCATCGACATGAGCTTTCCCTTGAATAAAATGCACAAACCGTGAGGAAACCGGATTGGCCTCAAGGGTTTCGTCAATAATCACAATCATTGGAGGAGATTTCTGACTAATCAATTTACTGATCAATTCCTTTGAACGTTCATTCCAGCCGATAATAATCGTATGTCCCTGACCTTTAAAGGCAATTTTTCCTTCTGCATAAGCATCTTGCTTCGTAACAGCTGCCGCGGCTAAGGTTCCAAAATACGAGGAAACAAAGCTGACTCCTAATAAAATTAAAACCACTGCTGTTAACCGGCCCAGTAGTGAATGGGGAACATAATCACCGTATCCCACTGTCGATGCAGTAATAATGGCCCACCAAATCCCGTCAAAGACAGATGGAAAGGTGTCTGGTTCTAATACATGAATCGCAACTCCAAAAACGCCAAAGACAAGGAGAGCAATCAGTAATATTCTTATTAATAAGGGCATTCGTAAAAAACTGATTACGATTCGATTCGTCATGGTGTTCCCCTCCTTACTACTATTATTGACTAAAATATCCCATCTAATTTATGGGATGGTTCACAAAAAATTCATACTTTCATACAAGTACTACTTGTATGAAATAGCAAAAACTTGTAAATTATGATCAACATAACTATCATGTAAAAGAGGGCTGACAATGGTGACTGGGATGAATTTCTTATTAACGAACATTGAAAAAACACGATTAGAAATGATTCATTTGGCTCATCTCCATGGTTATTCGAATCCAATTGTTGTCCAATGCAGTCAAAAACTTGATCGCCTGTTAAATACCTATGACAAAAAGCGTACGAAACCTTCCTACTACTAGGAGGGTTTTTTTATTTGGATATTCAGAATAAATTTCCCACCTATAGCAAAATTTAAAGGACAAATGGAGAGATCTTTTGAGGTGAGAAACATGATGGTAAAAACAACGCAAGAGCAGAAGTATCTCCTCTTTGCCCTACTAGTTTTAGCAGTCTATCTTTCTCCACTGTTTATTTTGCAGGAAAATGCACATATCAGGGTCCATGACAATCTGGATTCCAATCTGGCGTGGTATAAGGTGTTATCGAGAAGTGGCCAAATGTTTGGCGGAGTAACGGGAGTGATTCCACAAATCATCAACGGGCTGCTATCCAGAAACGCCTTTGGCACTGAATACAGTGTAATCGTCTGGCTATACTCATTGCTACCAACGATGATTGCCTATGGGATCAGTCAGGCCCTGACAAGGATTGCCGCCTTTATCGGAATGTACTTATTGTTAAAAAAGCACCTGCTTCCAGGTGAAAAATGGATTCCGCTCAACAGCTTTGCGGCACTGGCATTCGCCTTAACGCCGTTTTGGCCATCAGGAATGCTCAGCACATTAGGAATGCCACTTGCGTTATGGGCGTTCCTCAATATCCGTAAAGGGGAAGCCACCTTAAAGGATTATGCTGTCCTGACATTTTTACCGTTTTACGCCAGCATTGTGTTGGGATTTTTCTTTTTTCTGAGCGCCATGGCTGTATTTTGGCTGACGGATGTTATTAGAGGCAAGGGCTGGAATGGGAAATTTCTTTTTTCTATTGGTTACATGACATTCGTATTCATGCTGGTTGAATACCGCCTTGTTTATTCGTTCCTTGTGAAAGGAGTACCAAATAGCCGTGACGAGTATTTTCATGCGCATCTACCGTTTTGGAGGGCTGTTCGCCTAACTTTCAAAAACTACTTGCTCGGACACACACACGTCATGACGGTACATACATTATTTATTCTGCCGGCTTTGTTTATCGCCTTTTACTTTGTTTATTCAAAAAGACTATGGAAACAGGAAAAAATATTTGTATTTTTATTTGGACTGAACTTTGTATTGTCACTGTGGTATGCCTTTTGGTTTTTTAGAGGCTGGGTGCCTGTCACCGAGAAATTTCACTTTTTAAATACGTTCAACTTTGCCAGATATCATTTTTTACGACCGATGGTGATCTACGCAAGCTTTGCCTTAGCGTTAAAAATTATTTCTCTGCAGGGGTTCAGTTGGTCAAAGACAGCCAAATGGTTCGCGGTGCTGCAGTTGATGTTTTTAGCCCTGTTTAATGATGAAATTATTTATCGTCAAAAACCAACAGTCAAGGAGTTTTACGCAGAGGAATTGTTTCAAGACATTAAGCAGTACATTGCCATGCCGCAGGAGAAGTACTGGGTAGCAAGCATCGGAATCCATCCGGCCATTGCGCAGTATAACGGGTTTTATACTCTAGATACCTACAATAATTTTTATCCGTTAAGCTATAAACATCAATTCAGGAAAATCATTGAAAAAGAATTAGAGAAGAATAAAACCATCCGGCAGTACTTCGATCAATGGGGCGGGCGTTGTTACCTTTTTACAGCACAGCTTGGCAAAAGATATATGATCAAGAAGGATTCTAAACGTCATTTGAAAAATTTGGAACTGAATACAGATGTATTTAAAGAGATGGGCGGGCGTTATATTTTTTCAGCGATTCCGATTGATAATGCGCGAAACAACCGTCTGAAGCTTGAAAAAGTGTTTGAGTCCAAAACTTCTGCTTGGAAAATTTACTTGTATAAGACTTTTTAGACATCGGGGGTTTTTAACATGATGAAGCCAGTCCTTACAATTGTTGTTCCATGCTATAACGAGGAAGCCGTTTTGCCCGTAACAATCAAGAAACTTCACCAACTGCTGAAGAATTTAATGCAGGAGTCTCTGGTGTCACCGCAAAGTAAAATTCTATTTGTTGATGACGGGAGTAAGGACCAGACGTGGGAGATGATTTATAAAGAGGGGCTTAAAAACGAGCATGTCCGGGGTTTGAAACTAGCGCGGAATGTCGGGCATCAGCGTGCGCTCTTAGCCGGGCTCCACGCCGCAAAAGAGCTTTCGGACTGTGTCGTATCCATTGATGCGGATTTGCAGGATGATATCCGAGTCATTCGCGAGTTTATTTTAAAATTTCAAGAGGGCTGTGAAATTGTGTACGGTGTTCGCCAAGGCCGTGCTACTGATACGTTTTTTAAGCGGACCACTGCCCAAGGTTTTTATAAAATGATGGAAAAGCTAGGGGTCAATCTGGTATATAACCATGCTGATTTCCGCCTGATGAGTAAACGGGCACTGCACGAGCTGGAGCGATTTAAAGAAGTCAATTTGTTCTTACGAGGGATTGTCCCGCTGCTGGGGTTCCAATCAGATGTAGTTTATTATGATCGTCTGGAGCGGGAGGCAGGGGAAACAAAGTATCCGCTGAAGAAAATGTTGGCGTTTGCGTTTGACGGAATCACCTCCTTTTCGGTGTCACCCATCCGGTTCGTTTTACTGGTAGGAATTGTGTCATTTTTCATGAGCCTGGTGTTTGGCGGATATTTTTTAACATTAAAGTTTTTGGGAGACACAGAGACGGGCTGGACTTCACTTATCACTTCCATTTGGCTAATCGGAGGCCTACAGCTAATTGCAATTGGCCTGATTGGGGAATACGTCGGAAAAATCTACAACGAAACTAAGCAACGTCCAAAGTATATTATTGATATTGACACGCTAAATCTTCCGGTGTCCAAGCGACAGTTGGTTGAGGATGAATTATTTGGGGTTCCGTTTCGGAAAGTATCGGAGACGAAACAATAGCTGGGGTATTTAATAAGAGCTACCTTGAAGGGGCTCTTTTTTTGATTGGGTAGATAAAGCACTTGCGGGTAAAAAAGGAGGGATCTCGGTTGTTATGAAGGCCCCATAAAGCCCGCATAGGTTAAAGAGAAAGGGAATCGGTCGTTATGAAGAGCTCATAAAGCCTTCGTAGGTTAAAAAGGTGAAGGCCCGGTCGTTATAAAGGGTACATAAAGCCCGTGCAGGTAAAAAAGGAAGGGGCGCGGTCGTTATGAAGGTACCATAAAGCCGGTACAGGTAAAAAAGGAAGGACCCCGGTCGTTAAAAAAGATAATCGGATGCCGCAGCTCAAAAACTAAATAAAAATTACTTCTTTTTTAGTCGTACAACCCCTCACTTTTGAATAAGAATGGATAGACAGGCTTTTTCACTGGAGGTAGGGGAAATGAATGTTTTTATAAGCTATATCTTACTAGGACTATCACTGGCGGCTCCGATTGGACCGATTAATGCGGCACAAATTGACCGAGGGATTCGAAACGGATTCATGCATTCATGGTTGATCGGGGTAGGGGCCGTATTGGCAGATGGCCTTTATATGTTGGTCGTGTACATAGGGGTTGTAAAGTTTCTGGAAACAGAATTCATGCAGACATTTCTCTGGCTGTTTGGCTGTTTTGTTCTCATTTACACCGGGGCTGAAACCATGATGAGCGCAGGAAAATTAGAGTTATCAAACACACGAGGAAAAGAACCTCTCTCCAAATCTTTTTTCACCGGATTTTTCATGTCCATCTCCAATCCTCTAACCATCTTGTTCTGGCTTGGTATTTACGGCTCTGTACTAGCCAAAACAGCGGCAACCTATGAAACAACTCAATTAGTTCTTTACAGCAGTGCTATCTTTATCGGACTTCTTATCTGGGACATCGCCATGGCAGGAGTCGCGAGCAGCTTCCGGAAATACCTCACCACCCACCTGCTAGTCATCATCTCACTCCTATCAGGTGTTTCCCTAATCGGCTTTGGCATCTATTTCGGATACCAAGCCTTTACCACTATTCTTGGCTAACAAAAGGTGACAGGCACCGCCCGTGGACAAATGTCCACGAGTGGTGCCTGTCACCAAAACACATATGACTATAGTGTAAATGTTGACATGGCTCGTTACACACTTCCTGTCAATTGCATCTAAGCTGTAGGCCATGGTTTGAGCACTTTCTTTTTATGTTTGTTCCATTTGAGCCGCATTATAAGGGTGATGCCCCCGATGAGGCCGATGAAGGCGAGACTGATGAAGAAGCCGGGACGGCTGGAGTCGTGAAACAAGGTTCCGCTTACAGCAATAAGAATTAACAATATACCAGCGTAGTATTTGAGATGATCCCGTTTTTTCAATTTCAGCAATTTTAAGGATGAGGTCAGGATAAAGATCCAGTTGTATAGAAGCATCAGACCTGCTGCGGTGGTAATGTACTCATAAATCCGATTTGGCATTAATAACGCGCAAATAACAGAAGCGGCAATGCCAAGCATGGTCAAAATCAAGGTTGCCAACGGCACTTTCAATTTCCCTTCCCTGGCAAAGCTGGATGGTGCATCTCCTTCTTTGGCCAACGTTACTAACACACTGGTTACTCCATATAAAGAGGCAGCCATCGTGGAAAATCCGGCAATGATAAGCGCAGCATTAAACACATGCGGCACAAATGCTAAATCAAAGGCGTCCAAGGCTACCACAAACGGACTTTCTTTTGTATTGAATTTATGCCAAGGCACCATTAAAACAGCCAGACTAATTGATACCGCATAAATTCCCATCAATGAAAAAAGCATCACCTTACCGGCTTTTGGAGCCTCTTTTGGATCTTTTAAATTCATCGCCATGAGCCCCAAAATTTCAATTCCGCCAAAGGCATAAAACGCAAAAATAACTGAGGACCATAGTCCCTTAAAACCACCTGGAAACAAGTCCCCTTTACTATCAGGATATTGAATCGGCCGATCTCCATCGATGACACCAAAGATCGCCAAAGCTGCAATAATGATAAACATTATAATCGCCGAAACCTTTAACACAGCCAAAATATTCTCCAGCTTATTCAATATCCCAACCCCTATCAGAATCACCGCTAGTCCCAAAACGGCATATCCAATAGCAAACACCCATAAAGGTACCTTAGGGAACCAAAAACGGGAGAAAATCGACAGCGCCGTCATTTGACTCCCCATAATCAGTACCTCAGAACACCAGTAAACCCAGCCGCTACTAAAACCGGCCCACCTGCCAAAGGCCTTTTTTGAATAAGAGCGAAATCCGCCTTCAAGAGGCTCCTTCGCCGTCATTTTAGAAAGAGCGTCAAAGACAAAATAAGTGCCAATGGCAGCAATCACATAAGCAATCAGAATTGAGGGCCCAGCCATCTTGATGGCCAAGCTTGAACCAAGGAAAAATCCCGTACCAATCGTACAGCCTACCCCAAACAAGGAAAGCTGCCACCATTTCATTTTCTCCTTCTTCTGTGACTTTCCCATTACACCTCTCCTTTTTCACGAAAAAAGCTGAGGGATTCCCCAACTATTTCCGCCCGGTAGCTCCTGGCGCTTTATCCGTATTTTCCTGACTATTGTAATCACGGTCATTCAGACCGGGCGGCTGTTTCCGGTCCGATCCCAAATATTCGCCTTGATGCCGCTCCTGAACTTTTCTAAATTGATCAAAATTTTCATTAACCACAAGCATTCCCTCCCAATTCATTGTCCTTCTTAAGATACTAAGGTACAACCATTCTTATTCAGAGCCAGCTACAGGATTTTGATGGAATTAAATTTTTGGTACATAATCATCTACGAAAAAAATGAAAATAAAAAGGAAACGAATCGTGTAGATAACTTGCGCTTTTCTGATGAAAGGGGTATCTTGATATGTTGACAACAGAACAGCTAGCTGATTTGCGCCTACAATTGCTACAAGAAAAAAATGATCTGGAACAACATCTGGAACAAAACGATCACTTTAATTTGGACCGAGGACATGCCCATGAATCGGTGGGAGAATTGTCCAGTTATGATAATCACCCTGCCGATGAAGCAACGGAACTTTACGAGCGGGAAAAAGATAATGCCTTGCTTGAACATTATAAATTAGAGTTATCTAATGTTAATAAAGCCCTGCAAGCAATGGAAAATGGAACATATGGAAAATGTGAAGTCTGTGGCAATGATATCCCGTTGGAGAGGCTTCAAGCATTGCCCAATACCATTTATTGCATTGAACACAGTCCGGACCAAACCACTTCTCACAAACGTCCGGTGGAAGAAGGCGTCTTAATGCCGCCATTTGGTAAATTTGATATGGACGAAAAGGATGAAAACGTCGCCTTTGACGCAGAAGATACCTGGCAGACCGTCGCCCAGTGGGGGACTTCCGATACACCGTCCGATCTGGCCTTTCCACAGGATGATTACCAGGATGCCTA
Source organism: Neobacillus solisequens (assembly GCF_051233465.1). Lineage (NCBI taxonomy): Bacteria > Bacillati > Bacillota > Bacilli > Caryophanales > Bacillaceae > Neobacillus > Neobacillus solisequens. Next base: position 9,238 of record NZ_JBKFGJ010000010.1, read on the forward strand.
TGTAGAAGCGGATGAAAACATCGGATATGTCGAGGACTATGAAAACTTCGTCGGCAATGATATGTATGGAAAAAATATTACCGTCTATCCGAACCCACAGCATGAAAAATACGAAGAAGCCCTTGATAAAGAAGGAATCATGACAAGCTTTGGTGATTTACCGGCCTACGAACACGATCCATATGTTGACGACGATAAATAAAAAAGAAAACAGCTTTCGGGCTGTTTTCTCTGATTTTTGTGCTATTCATTTTCCGTGCCGGTTGTAATGTCACCTTCAGCGTATACATCGCTTACCTGCTCGTGAGTCGTGGCCAACCCTTGTGAAATTTCATTATTACTTTTATAATCACTTGGATGAAAGAAGCTGCCGGCCACTTCTTTATTAATATTGGGGTTCGCTTTCCATTTCTTTTCCATTGATGAACACTCCTTTTTTGTGATGGCTCATCGCTATTTTTTTCTTTTTTGGTATGGATTACTCCTGTAAAAAATAAATCATTAAAAGGTGTGAAGCACATGAACAAAAAATCCGAATTTCCAACCCGTGAAGATCTTGATCAGGCATTTCATTTTTTACATGATCAAATTAACAGAATATCAATTATCGAAGAAATCGAAATGATTAAAAAAGAAAAAGAAGGGCAAGAAGAGTAAAGGGAGATTTATATAAGGGTGGTTACAATGAGTTCTAGAGAAACGTTGGCTAAAAAAATAGCCTGGATTAGTGTGATTAGTAATGTCATCCTCACCTTGGGGAAAATCATTATCGGCTCAATTGGGCACAGTGATGCCGTGTTTGCCGATGGAATTCACTCCGCAGCCGATGTATTTGCTTCCGTTATCGTGCTGCTGGTTATCAAAATTTCCAATAAGCCTGCAGACAATGAACACCCGTATGGCCATGGAAAGGCAGAAGTAATTGTCTCTGAGATTGTTGGAATCCTATTATTCCTTGTAGCCATTTATGTAGTATACGAAGGAATTGCCGGGTTATTTCACGAAGTCGAATCACCGAGCTTTTTGGCCATGTGGGTTGCGTTGTTTTCCTTTGTTGCTAAGCTGATTTTGTACCGTACCTCTTTAAAAGTGGCAACGCAAAACAGCAGTAAAGCCATTGAGGCTATCGCCTTTGACCATAAGGCTGACATTGTTGCCTCAATAGCAGCGGCAATTGGTGTTCTATTATCCATTATCGGAAACAAGTTTGATATAGGGATCCTCCTATATGGTGATAAAGCAGCCAGTATCTTTGTGGCTTATTTAATTTTTAAAATTGCCAAAGAAATGTTGGCAGAGGCATTTGATATTTTATTGGAGCGCAACATTAACAATGAAACGATTCAAGAATATATTGCTATTATTAATGATTTTCCGGAAGTACGGCGGATTGACCGAATCAGAGCACGAGAGCATGGTCATTATGTGTTAGTCGATTTGCGCATTGCCATTGATCATTTCAATACAATTAAGCAAGGGCATGATTTGGCAAGATCGATTAAACAAAAACTAATGGAAAAATATGATAATATCGATGAAGTATTAATTCATTTAAACCCTTATTTTCCGGAAGATCACTAAATGGTAAAAAAACTGCTTTGTACTTTAGGGTATTTCGGTTTATGATAGGAAGGGATGATAAAAACTTCGCGTCAATCGCGGAGTTACTTTTTGGCCGATTGGAAATATAGACTTTCCTATCAGGCTTAAGTGCAAACTACGCCTCTGTTTTCGCCTAAAGGCATGCTAATCGGTGGCGAGTTATCTAAAAATCAAAAACAAGAAGGAGTTGATATTTTTGAGTTATTCCATAGACCCGGACCCAAGTAGGTGTGGGGAAGTCAATATTATTTTTGAATTGATTGCATTGGTTTCTACAAGAATATCAACTCTGAATATGGTGGTTGGCTTCCTCAAATAAAAAGTGAGGAGGTTTTAACATGCTAGAGATTTTCAAAAGCACAGAAACACGGGTTTTAGAAAGAGTCGATGTCATATCCAAAGGCTGCTGGATCAACATGTTTGCGCCGACAGCTGAAGAAATTGCAAAAGTATCAAACGCTGCACAGATCGATATTGATATTATTAAAGATGCACTGGACGATGAAGAGCGTCCACGGATCGAGCGCGATGATGGCCGTATTTACATCATCGTCGACTTTCCATATATTGTTCTCGATGAGTCAGGGTCAGGGCTTGAGGTATATGAGACCATTCCAATTGGTATTATCTTGACCGAAGACCATATTATTACCGTTTCTTTAAAGGATTCACCGATTATCGAAGAATTCCGGAAAAATCGTGTCAAAGAATTTTTTACATTTAAAAAGACACGTTTTGCCTTGCAACTGTTATTCGTGATCTCATCCTATTATCTGCGTTATTTAAAGCAAATTAATAAGAAAACCAATGAAATTGAACGAGTGGTTCATCAATCATTGAAAAATAAAGAGCTTTACGCATTCCTAGCTTTGGAAAAAAGCTTGGTTTACTTTACGACTTCGTTAAAATCAAACAAAGTCGTCCTAGATAAAATTCTACGATTTAATTATTTAAAGATGTATGAAGAAGATAAGGACTTATTAGAAGACGTGATTATTGAAAAAACGCAGGCGATTGAGATGGCGGAAACCTATCATACGATCTTGTCCGGGATGATGAACGCCTTTGCTTCGATTATTTCCAATAACTTGAACATTGTTATGAAGTTCTTAACCTCGATCACTATTATTCTGGCTTTGCCAACGATGGTGGCGAGCTTTTACGGCATGAACGTCAATATTCCGTTTGCTCATTCAGCGCATGCGTATGCGATTCCACTTGTCTTTTCTGCTTTATTTGCGGGTCTAACAGCACTCATATTTTGGAAAAAACGATATTTTTAACCTCACCAGCCAATTTTTTGGCTGGTTTTTCTTTTTGGCTATGTTAAAGATTTTAAATCTGCTGATTGGAGCGAAAATAGCATATAAGTTTAACAGAGTCTTCTTATTAAAAGAAATTTTCCCAACATAGAAAGATTGTTTTTTAGTTGAAAAATAGATCTGTTTAAGCATTTTTATTTGCCATTTCGGGAATTGTCTGAAAAAATAGGGGTGTCAAGTAATATAAAAATACAAGCTTGGAGATAGATAAATGGAAATGGGAGCCCTGATTAAATATTATCGAACACAAAGAGGAATTACCCAATCGGAGCTGGCGAAAGGGATTTGTTCGGTTCCGCACTTGAGCAAAATTGAAAACAACTTCAAGGAAGCGAATGACGAAACGCTCGCGCTTTTACTGGAAAGACTTGAAATTTCCATGGGAGAGATGCAGGAAAAAGAAGGTCAAATCAAGCTTCTATTAAGAGAATTTAGCAGTGCCATCCATTTTTATCAAAAGAAAGAAATCGAGGAAATCTTTCAGAGGATTAAAGAGGTGGAACCATTTATCCCCTTTTCAAGATATATATATATTTGGGAATTATATAAGTTTCGGTTTCTATTATTCAAAGGGCAAATAGATGAAGCCACAAGGCAACGGGATTTATTATATAAGCTAAAGAAAAATTTTTCCCAACATGAAGACTATTTATTTCGTTACTATCATGCGATATTGTTAATTCTAGAAGGACAATATCGCAATGCGGATGAACTTCTTGAAGCGCTGTACATAGAAAATGAGCAGGAAGCAACCAGCGGTGAATTTCTTTACCATCGTGCCCTTGTTAAAAGTTCATTGGACCAGCCCGGACATGCGATTCATTTTGGAAAAATGGCCTTGCAGCTATTTATGAACCAGCATAATTTTACCCGGATCCTCCACACCCTGATGTTGCTGGGGATCAACTACACCCATTCCCATATCTATGAGGAAGCACTAGGATGTTTCCAGCACCTCATTCGCAATGCGGAAATATTACGGGAAGAGCGGCTATTGCCGCAAATCTATCATAATATGGGATATTTGCAAAGCAAAATGGGGGATTTTAAGGCGGCCCTCACCTTTTACAAAAAAAGCTTAGCACTACAAGACACACATAATTACGACTACCTAGTTACCTTATATACGATCGGCGAGCTTCATTTTTATTTACATTCACTAGACAAAGCCCATGAATGTTTTCAAGATGTCCATACCATGGCGCGGGATTTAGGTGTAAAAAAATTCAGACTGTTAGCTGATTATTATTTGCTGCGCATTGCTTCACCGGAAAAATCATATAAATTCCTTGAGGCCAAGGTCATTCCTTTTTTTGAGGAAGTCGATGAGCACAGCGAATACATGACTAAGTTTTATAAACTGCTGGCCGATTATTACAACCAACAGAATATGGCCCAGAAGGCAGTAAAATATTTATACAAACTGACGTAGGAGGATTCCACATTGAAAAAATTAACGATGGTACTTTTCTCATTAGCTTTATTGCTTCCATTTGGAGCTACCAAAGCGGTAGACCAACAACAAGCAAGCACAAATGTGGCTGCTTCAGCTACCTATATTCCTATTCAACCACCAGTAGGTTGATCATGTTTCTCTGATGAAAATCAGGGATTTTTTTTTCGTTAATTGGAAAGGATGAAGAGGGGGTTACCTGAATTTTTCGAGGAGGATGAACATGAATTCATTTGTAGTAAGTTTTCACCAGGAAGACAATGTCGACACTATGCAGGTGCAAAAGTTAAACCAGGAAGACTTCGATAAGGCGACAGCAGGCGGAACAAGACATTTATTTGAACTCGACACCAATATCGGTTTCTTTGTCTTTTTTGACGGTGCCGATGAAGACGGCACCATCTCCTATATGGTGCTGCAATATGAAGAGGATAATGAAGAACCGGTCGGCTGCTATGCCTTCCAGCTAAGTGACTTTTATGAATTCATGGCACTGTATTTAAACGATCTGGAATTCAGCGACGAAATCGATGATGAAAAAGACGACGAGGAATACGGCCCAATCCATCACCTAGCACATCTGTTATTTCATATTGTTGAGGCCGGAAACGACCTTGATGCGTAAACAAAAGCACTGGACACATTTGCCCAGTGCTTTTTTCTAGCCTTTTTTCGATGCTTTTTCAGGTATTGTAACGCGGGCATTCCCCATAAAGATAATCGTAATGGCAATTAACGCAATGGGAATTAATGTTAGCAAAAAGGTATGTGTAATGGAATCAGACATTGCTTGAACAATTTTATCTAACACAAAGCTAGGAATTTTCGAGCGCTCATCGGCTTGGAAAATTTGCCGTGGATCGCCCATTTTAAAGTTAGCGCCGCCTTGCATCCCTTTGAAGGCCTCTTTCAGGTTATCCGTGAACCAGTTTCCTTGAATTGTCCCAAAAATCGTTACCCCAAGTGTCATCCCAAATGAACGCAGGAAGGAGTTGGTGGAGTTGGCCGTTCCACGATACTGCGGTTCCAAATTGTGAATCGATGCGGTTGGTAAAAGTGAGAAGGAGAACCCCACCCCAAAACCAACCAAAATCATGAACAAGGTTAACATCAAGCGTGACGTATCCACCGTCATCGTGCCGAGCAATAACATTCCGACAACATAGGAAATGACGGAAATAACCATCAGATTGCGATAAGTTGTTTTCGCCATGAAAATTCCGGCAAACGAGCTCCCTGCCACCGAACCAAGCATCATTGGTGTTAAAATAAGCCCGGAATTCTTCGCCGTTCCACCATAAACAGCCTGCACAAAGATCGGTATAAATACCGTTAAAATAATAAAGGTAGCACCATATAAAAATGCTAGGATTTGCGATGTCGCAAACAGTCTCCGTTTAAATAACCAAAGTGGCAAAATCGGTTCCTCTGCTTTGGCTTCCGCAAAGAAAAAGAGGATAAAAAAGATAAAGAAGCTAATAAAAAGGCCAATAATCTGTACGGACTGCCAATCATATTCCTTGCCGCCCAGTTCAAGCGCAAACATAAGGCTGACAACGGATACTACTAAAGTAATGGCGCCCCACCAGTCAATTTTTTGCTTGGAGTGCTGTAAGGACTCATGATAATATTTTACGATTAAAAAGATCGAGACAATGCCAATCGGCACGTTTACATAGAAAATCCAGTGCCAGCTTATGTAATCCGTGATGTATGCACCTAATAGAGGCCCAAGAATACTCGATGCACCGAACACGGCTCCAAGTAATCCGGTCATTTTTCCTCGGTTTTCGGGTGGAAAAATATCAAACACAATGGTAAATGCAATCGGCATCAACGCTCCGCCGCCAATCCCTTGAATTGCCCGGTAAATGCTCAACTGGACAATGGTTTGGGAAATCCCGCACAGTGAAGAACCGACTAAGAAGATGATTAAACCAAACATAAAGAAGCGTTTACGGCCATACATATCCGATAGTTTTCCAAAAATCGGCATACCTGCCATCACCGCCACCATGTAAGCGGAGGTAACCCAGATGTATTTATCAAACCCGCCAAGATCGGAAACAATTGTCGGCATCGCCGTTGCTACAATCGTATTATCCATTGCCGACATCAGGATGGCCAATAATAGCCCCGCCACAACTGGCTTCAGATTCGTATCACTTTTGATCATAGAATGTCTCCCTATTTTTTTAGTCTTATGTTTTGTATTGTACCAAAGAATCAGGAAAATTAACTTTAAAATATGATGAGAAAGGGAAAATATTACATGAATTGAAGATTTTAGGGGTGTTATCAACATGAAATTGGGGTTTATCAACGTGTTTCAGTGGATATTGACGTGAATTGGGGAAATATTCAACGAGATATCGACAGGTTTTTACTTAAAATCAACAAAATGAAGGATGCGAAAAATTTATCGACGGGAATTACGATTTATCAACGTGTTTAGGCTAGATATCAACACTAATTAGTAAAATATCAACACAATTTCATACCTTATCTACATAAATCCATCTTTTATCGACGTTAATCCACCATTTATCAACAACTCACAATAAAAAGCTGACCCAAATTAATGAGCCAGCCCTAAATTTATCCTTTTAAAATATCATGATCCACATAGCGTTCACCGTTCAATTCACTAACGATATTAATGGCAACCTTGGCACCGTCGCCAGCAGTTACAATCGTGTGCATGCTGACACCTGCTATTGTACCGGCAGCCCAAACTCCGTCAATGTTTGTTTTTCCAGCGGCATCAACGTCAAGAATAGTTTTTACCCTTGGCTCTGTACCAGGCTTTGTATTTATGCCGGCAGCTTCTGCAAGATCAGCCATCATACCAGTTGCTAAGACAACATGTTTTGCCTCGAATCTCCCATTATCTGTTTCTACCTTTAGGCCGCCGTCTGCTTTCGCCACATTGGTAACAGTTGCTTGAACGATTTCAGCGCCAAATTTGCGTGCTTGGTCTTTCCCGATTTCAACAAGATCCGGACCAGTAATTTCCTTCACACCATAATGGTTTTCAATCCATGCGCGCTTCGTCACACTCTTATCATTATCAAGAATTAATGTCTTTTTTCCAGCTTTTGCGGTAATTAAAGCTGCGCTTGCACCTGCAGGACCTGCTCCAACAATCACAACATCATACATTCCAAAAACCTCCAAAGTAAAGTTTTTACACTATCATTATAGGTATACCTAAATTGAAAAGTAAAACATCTTGCTTATTTCAAAAATTTAGAGAATCGAAGTTTTGTGAACTTGCTGTTGAACCTTTTCGCTACGGCCTTTTCCTTTTCTCGTATGAAGGAAATAAAAGAGAACTAAGCCAATTAAAACATAAAACGAGCACAAGAAATACAAGGAACTGTAATCCATCTTGGCAGCAATTAATCCGATAAAATAAGACCCAAGCGCCATCCCGGTATCATAGATCGATAAAAACGTGGCTGTCGCCAGCCCTCTTTTTTGCGGCTCAGCCTGCTGGATCGCAATGGTTTGGAAAGTTGGGAACAAAGTACCCCAGCCCAAACCAATCATTCCCGCAGAAATGAGGAACATCACTGCGGTTTCACTCATACTTAAGATGAACATCCCAATCGAAAAAAGTATGATACAAGGATAAGAAAGCACATTTGGGCCGAAACGATCGAGCCATTTTCCCGTAAACGGTCTTGAGAGCAATAACACGATGGCATAAACCACGAAAAATAAACTAGAGACATTCGCTAAATGACTTTCGTTGGCGTAGATCGATACAAAGGAAAGCAGGGCAGAGTAGACGATTGCCATAAAGCTACCAACAAGCGAAATGGGAACAGCAGATGGTTCGAAAAGACTTTTGAAGGAAAAAGTCGAGAGCACTTCGATATCTTTTGTTTGTTCCAATTTCTTCTGTTTTACACTAAGTCCTGTTATCAAGGATCCGATGGCTACCACAACACTGAGTAAAAACATGATTTTGGCACCCCAATGCTGAATGGTCATCAACCCGATAAACGGTCCGAGCACCATCGCCATATTAGTTGACATAACGAAATACCCCATGCCCTCACCTCTGCGGGAAGAAGGGATAATATCGGCCACAATTGTACCTACTGCCGTCGTCGCCATTCCGAAGCCAATTCCGTGCAGAAGTCGTATGACGAGGAAGCCAACGATGTTTTTAGGAAAAAAATAAAACAAAGAGGCGCCCGCGAATATCATTAGGGCGGTTAGTAAGACCTTTTTGTTCCCGGCACGCTCCAGCCACTGTCCGGCTAACGGTCGTGAGATAATGGCAGATAATAAAAAAACCGTGGTCATTAATCCTGCGGTTGATGCGCTGCTATGTAAATCATTCAGTGCATAGGTTGGCAGGGTGACCAACAGGATATAGAAAGATAAAAATAGAAAAAAGTTGCTGAACGAAATACTGATGAAGTTTTTTGTCCATAACGTAGATTTGTTCATGTAATCCTCTCCTTATCGAAGTTTTCCCAGCCAGCCTATTTGCAGCTGAAGAAGTTGTTTCTGTATTGTGTCGGGTACGCCTTCTAAAAGCGCCTTATTGGTTTCGTTAACGACTTGCTCCCACTTGGGATAGGAGTTTATAGCCTCCTCCGTTAATTGAATATATTTTTCCCGTTTGTCCTTTCCGGGAATCTGCATGACATACCTCTGACTGACGAGGCGCTGAATTGTCCGGGTCATCGGAGGTGCTTCAACAAACAAATACTCACAAAGTTGCTTTTGGGTTAATGAACCTTTTTCGTGTAGCACATATATTACAGCCCATTGTGAGCTGTATAATCCTAATGGTTTTAATGCTTCATTTAATTTGTTGGTCAGATGACGTGAAAGCTGATGAAGAGTGTGGAATAATTCGTGGTACATAAATAATTTTCTCCGTTTTTTATAAATTAGTTACCTGGGTAACTATATAGGAATTAAGGTTAATTGTCAAGGAATGTTCATATTTTGCGGGGCTCGCGGGATTCCGGTTAAAGCTTGCGGGATTCCGGTAAAAACGCGCGGGATTCCGGCAAAAACGAGCGGGATTCCAGCCAAAACCCGCGGGATTAACCAGGATATCGGCGGGAATCAAGCCTGAGTCCGCGGAAATGCACCAGATCTACCTAAGCCCCTACCAATTCCACGCTAAAAATCCCCCGCAGCATCACCGCGGGGGACAACAACTCAATCATTTCAACACATTAAAATACCTAGCTTCCGGATGAGCAAACAACATTGCGGAAACAGAGGCCTCTGGTTCCATCATGCAGCCCTCTGTTAACTGCACCCCGATTTCTTCTGGCTGAAGCAGCTTAAACAGCTTTTTCTGATCCTCTAAATCGGGGCAGGCCGGGTAGCCGAAGGAGAAGCGTTGTCCTTGGTAATGAGCAGCGAAACGGTCCTGCATGGTGAATGTGATGGGATCCGGGAAGCCCCATCGGTCGCGCATTTGACGGTGAATCAATTCGGCGAATCCTTCAGCACTTTCTAATGCCATGGCCTGAAGCGCGTGGCATTCAAGGAAACGACCTTCACTCTTTAATTCATCAGCCTTTTGGCGGATGCCTCTTCCAGCCGTTACCGTAAAGAAGCCAACATAATCCATCACACCGCTGTCAACTGACTTTAAATAGTCCGCTAAACAAAGGAAAGGTTCGGATTCCTGACGCGGGAAATCAAAGGTTTCAACGACGCGGCTCAAATCTTCAGGGTCATAAATATACACCTTATTGCCGTCTGATTGTGCCGGGAAAAATTGATAGACAGCCGCCGGAGTGACCCAGTTATTGGCTTTGGCTTCCGCTAACAATCCATCGACCATTTCTTTCACCTTAACCGCTTTTTCATCTTTTTCTGCCAGTAATTTGGCGATTTTCCCTTTTACGCCAAGATGGTGCCCAAGAAGCATTTGCATATTGATATAGGGCTCAATATGGGAAAGGGAATATGTTTTTAATACGTGTCTCTTTGTATCTTTTGGAACGAATACAGGAGCATCCTTAGACACAGCTGGTTTTGGTTTGACAGCCACAGAAGAAGTGGAACGAACCGGCAAGTCTAACGGGATATCCGCTGCCGCTAGCTTTTTATTTTTTTCCTCAAATAACTTCTCCTGCTCTTCAGGCGAATGGAGTTGATTGGCCAAAGCCAAACCAGTCATGGCATCCTTTGCATAAAGCACAAGTCCATCGTATTCTTTAGAAATTTTCGTATCGGTAAATTTACGGGATAAAGCTGCACCGCCGACTAGAATCGGCAGGGACAGACCTGCTTCTTTCATATCTTGAGCCGTCAGTACCATTTGTTGAGCGGATTTTACTAATAAACCTGACAGCCCAACCATATCCGGTTTTTCTTCACGGATCGCCTTAATTAAATCAGCAGGTGTTACTTTTATGCCAAGATCACGGACATCATAGCCGTTATTGCTTAGAATGATATCGACGAGGTTTTTCCCAATATCATGCACGTCCCCTTTAACCGTTGCCAGGATGACTTTTCCTTTTGAAGAGGAGACATCGCCTTTTTCCATGTATGGCTCCAAGAAAGAAACAGCGGCTTTCATGACTTCAGCACTTTGCAGCACTTCGGCAACGATCAGCTGGTTGTCATTGAATAGACGGCCAACTTCTTTCATGCCCTCCATCAATGGTCCATTGATGATATCCAATGGGGCAGGGTATTGAGTAAGAGCCTGTTCCAAATCCGGTAATAGACCTTCCTTTGTGCCCTCGATAATATAATAGGAAAGCCGCTCTTCAAGCGTCATATTCGGAATGGCGGACTTCGTTTCTTTCTTTTTATCACGATAAAAATCAGTAAATACGGCCAATGTTGCATCGTTTGTGTTAAATAGGAGATTCTCGGCCAACTCGACCTCTTCCTTAGAGATCGAGGCAAAACGCTCTAATTTCTCGGTATTGACGATCGCATAATCGAGACCGGCCTGCGTACAGTGATACAAGAACACGGAATTTAAAATTTCCCGGCCAACTGGCGGCAAGCCGAAGGAAACGTTACTGATTCCCAAAATCGTTTGTACCTCTGGCAGATGTTCCTTAATTAGACGAATTCCATCAACAGTAGCTTTTGCTGAACCAATATATTGTTCATCTCCAGTTCCGACAGGGAATACCAAGGGGTCAAAAATCAGATCCTGAGGTTTCAAACCGTATTTATGAACCAAAAGCTCATAAGACCGTTTGGCAATCTCCAGTTTTCGCTCCGCCGTTACCCCCATGCCTTTTTCATCAATTGTTCCGACAACGACTGCTCCACCATAACGGTGAATCAATGGAACGATTGTCTCAAAGCGTTCCTCACCATCTTCCAGGTTAATCGAGTTGATAATCGCTTTCCCTTGTGAAAAAGTAAGGGCCTTTTCAATTACTTTATCATCGGTGGAGTCAATCACCAATGGGACTTTAATTTTCTTGACGACTTCGGTAATAAAATTCTCCATATCAACTAGCTCTTCACGATCAGGATCGGCTAAGCAAATATCGATGACATGGGCGCCGCCTTTCACCTGAGCTCTGGCAACTTCGGCAGCCTCTTCAAATTTCCCCTCCGCAATCAACCGTTTAAACTTTCGTGATCCAATAACATTGGTCCGTTCCCCAACCATGATGGGGCGCAATGTTGGGTCATCATAAATAAACGGTTCAATACCAGAGACCATGTGCAGCTCAGATGGTTTAAACTCACGCGGCAGATAATTTTTCATTGCTTCAGAAATGGCTCGAATATGATCCGGTGTTGTACCACAGCAGCCGCCGACAATGTTAAGCCAGCCGTGGGCTGCAAAATCAGAAAGCTTCTTTGCCAAAGTTTCCGGTGTCTCATGATAATGACCTTCTTCATCAGGCAAGCCGGCATTCGGGTAGCAGCTGACGGCTGTTGAAGCAAGAGCAGCTAAAGAGCGGATATGATCCTGCATGAACTCCGGACCGGTGGCACAGTTTAAGCCTACTGCAACAGGTTTCATATGCTCAACCGAGATAAAGAACGATTCAATTGATTGTCCAGCTAACGTAGTTCCCATCGGTTCAATCGTTCCTGAAATAAACAATGGCAAGGTTTTGCCTGTTTTTTCAAAGGCATTCTGTATCCCGACAAAGCCTGCTTTTACATTCAGCATGTCTTGGCTTGTTTCTAAGAGCAACAAGTCGACGCCTCCGTCGATGAGACCGAGTGCCTGCTCCTCATAGGAAACGGCCAAAGCTTCAAACGTGGTTCCACCGGTTACACTTAAAGTTTTAGTCGTTGGTCCCATCGAACCAGCAACATAACGCGGCCATTCCTGCGTCGATGCTTTTTCGACCTCAGCTGCAGCAATCAACGCGGCTTTTTTATTAATTTCATAGGCTTTATAGCCCAACTCGTATTCATCTAGAACAATACTCGTTGCGCCAAAGGTATTTGTTTCAATAATATCAGCGCCTGCTTCCAAATATTCACGGTGAACCTTGGCGATCACCTCAGGAGCAGTCAACACAAGATTTTCGTTACAGCCTTCGTACTCTTCGCCGCCAAAATCATCTGCGGTAAGATCAGCTTGCTGCAACATCGTTCCCATGGCCCCGTCCATCACGAGGATCCGTTTTTTCAATTGTTCAGTAAATGGTGTTTTCGGCATAGCTGTTCCCCCTCACTTCACCTGCACGCTGTCGGGCATAATGGGCCAGTTCAGCGGTCATTTCATAACGTAAAAATGGTGTGATCAAATAGATGCCATTAAATAAATCCAATGCAGCATCAATCAAATATTTCGTAATCTCAATTCCTTCACGGGCGGCTGCCACCGGATTATCGCTCAGCTTCGCCATCCGTTCACGAATGGAGTCGGTAATTTTAATGCCGGGCACTTCATTATGAAGGAACTCGGCATTCTTACTGCTTGTCAAAGGCATGAGCCCAATATAAATCGGTGCATTCAGATGCTTGGTATGCTCATACACTTCCACGAGCTTTTCCTCAGAAAAAACAGGCTGAGAAATAAAGTAATCCGCACCGTAACTGATTTTCTTTTCCAAACGTTTTACGGTTTTTTCTAGTGAACGGACATTCGGGTTAAATGCACCGGCGATACTGAAGGCCGTTTTCTGCCCTAAATCTTTCCCAGAAAACGATAACCCTTCATTGAGCTGCTTAATCATTTGAATCAACTCAAAAGAAGAGACATCATAAACGGAAGAGGCTCCTGGGAAGTCGCCAACTCGCGCTGGATCACCGGTTATCGCCAACACATCATGCATCCCTAAAGTATGAAGCCCCATTAAATGGGATTGCAATCCGATGATATTACGGTCTCGGCAGGCGATATGGATCAGTGGGCGCATGCCCAACTCCTGTTTCACTAAATAGCCAAGTGATTCATTGGAGATTCTCACCTGGGCCAGCGAATTATCCGCCATCGTAATCGCATCGATACCTGCTGTTTTTAATGCTTTTGCTCCTTCAAAAAACTTTTTCGTATCTAGTTTTCTCGGAGTATCTAATTCTACTATGACAGAAGGCCGTTCTTTCACAATTTCATGAAGCGGGATAGAATCCCGTTTCGCTGATTGGCTTTCAACATGAATCGACCTTGGTTTTAATTTTACGACTTTTTCGTAAATTGGTACACTACTCTTTACTTCTGCTGCAAAAGCGCGAATATGAGCCGGAGTCGTGCCACAGCATCCACCTATTAAGCGGACCCCTTCATTTCGGAAGCTTTGTGCAGAATGCCGAAAATAATCGGCATCTCCGTCATAATGAAATTTCCCATCTGTATAAGCGGGGAGACTGGCATTCGGATAGGCTGACAGAAACGCATGCTTCGGCAATTCAATTTGAGCCAGTGCCTCCAGCATATGGTGCGGACCAAGCCGGCAGTTAATCCCCACGACATCAGCACCAATCTCTTCAAGCCGTTTCAGAGCATTATTTACAGGAGTCCGATTTTGTAAAAAACCCGGCTCTTGCAAGGAAACCTGTGCAATAATCGGCAGTTTCGTTTCTTTACGAGCAATCGCCAGTACTGTTTCAAGCTCTTCCTGATCATAGAAGGTTTCCAGCAACAATCCGTCAACACCTTCTAGCAATAGACAATACAGCTGTTCACGGAAACTGCGTTTAATTTCTTCTATAGTAATAGAATTGGGTTTGATGCCGCGATTGCCACCAATGGTACCTAGTACATAGGCATTTCCCTGCGCCGCCTTTTTCGCATTCACAACAGCGGCACTATTAATCTCCTTCACCGAATCCTCCAAACCATACCTCTGCAGCTTCAAATAATTGGCCGCATACGAATTAGTTTGAATCACATCGGCGCCGGCATCGATATAAGCCTGATGAATGCGTTGAATTTGTTCGGGCTGGGAAAGATTCAGCTCCTCGAAGCAGCAATCCGTACCATAGGAATAGAGCAGCGTTCCCATTGCGCCATCCCCAATTAAGATTTGATTCGATAATTTTTCTAAAAAGCTCATTTCGATTCCCCTCGTTGTAAGACCAATTCGTTGTGTGCAAGCTTTTCAAAGGCCTGGGAAAAATCCTTGATAAGATCTTCCGGATTTTCCAGACCGACAGATAAACGAAGTAAACTATTTTTAATGCCTCGCTTTTCACGTTCTGGTTGCGGCATAGCAGCGTGTGACATTTTTGCAGGATAAGATAAAATCGACTCCACCGCACCAAGACTCACAGCAAATACCGGAATCTTCACATTGGAAACAAAGGAGCGAACTACATCTTCATCCTTTAGTTCAAACGATAAAACCGCACCGGCACCATAGGCCTGTTCCTGTTGAATTTCGTATTGGGGGTGATCCTCAAGAGCCGGATAGTATACTTTTTCGACAAGCGGATGGGCTTGTAAAAATTCTGCCAAGGTTAATGCCGATCTTTGCGATTGTTCCAGGCGAACATGGAGAGTCTTCAACCCGCGTAGTACTAACCAGGCATCTTGAACTCCCAAAATCGCTCCAAAGGAATTTTGTAAAAAGTAAAGCCGTTTCGCTAGCGCGTCATCGTTCACAACAGCTAGCCCGGCAACGACATCACTATGTCCCGCTAAAAATTTCGTAGCACTATGTAGCACCACATCAACTCCCAGCTCCAATGGTTTCTGAAGCTGTGGAGTTAGGAATGTATTATCCACAAAAGTCAACGCATCAATTTCTTTCGCCAATTGACTGATTGCGCGAATATCCGTCACTTTTAATAGCGGGTTAGAAGGTGTTTCAACATAAAAGGCCTTTGTATTAGGTTGAATTGCCTGTTTTACCTGATCAAGGTCTGTCATATCGACAAACGTATGTTGGATCCCGAATCGTGTAAGAACCTCGGTCACCATTCGGAACGTCCCACCGTAGACATCCTCCGTAATCACGACATGATCGCCGGAAGAAAGAAGCAAGAAGGCTGTGGAAATGGCCGCCATTCCTGATGAAAAAGCAAAGCCTTTCACGCCGCCCTCTAATTCGGCAATGACATCCTCCAGTGCTTCTCGAGTCGGATTTAAACTGCGGGCATAATCATATTTGCCAAATTGGTCGATATCAAATTGATGAAAGGTGGATGCATGCTGGATCGGAACACTTACCGCACCCGTAGCAGGGTCCACTTTATGACGGTTATGAAGCAGCCTCGTTTCAAAACAATAATCTTCGGTTTCCATTATGCAATCACTCCTTCACGAATTTTGGCAAACGCCTGACTAAGATCAAAAATAATATCTTCCGCATCTTCTGTACCAACAGAGAAACGCAACAATCGATTACAAACACCTTGTTGAATGCGGATTTCTTCAGGAATATCAGCATGGGTTTGTGTTGCTGGATAAGTAATGAAGCTTTCCGTTCCGCCCAGGCTTTCCGCAAACGAAATAAGTTCTAAATTCTGCAGGAATGGGTTAACCCACGTTTCATCCTTAATTCGGAAGGAAACCATTCCGCCGCGTCCCGGATATAAAACATCAATGACATCATCATGTTTGGAAAGGAATTCAACGATGGCCTGCGCATTTTTTTCATGGCGCTCCATTCTTAAGGATAGAGTCTTCATACCGCGCATAAGCAGCCAGGAATCAAACGGACTAAGCACACCGCCGGCTCCGTTATGATAAAGGGCCAGTTGCTCGCAAAGATCTTGGCCTTTGGCAACAATCAATCCGGCAAGTACGTCATTATGTCCACCCAGATATTTGGTCGCACTATGGATGACAATATCCGCACCAAGCTTAATCGGCTGCTGCAAGAGCGGAGTATAGAAGGTATTATCAACAATCAGCAGAATTCCGTGCTTTTTTGCAATCTCGGAAATCGCTGCAATATCTGCCTCCTGCATGAGGGGGTTGGTAGGAGTCTCGAGAAAGATGGCTTTTGTTTGCGGAGTAATCTTGCTTTCAACCTCTTCCGGACAACACGTATTCACATATTGAGATGTTAAGCCCCATTTTTTATATCCTTTTTCCAATAGACGATAAGTCCCTCCGTATAAATCCTCACTAACAAGCCACTCATCTCCAGATTGAAATAAGGAGAGGATCGTGAAAATCGCCGCCATTCCAGAGCTGCAGGCAAACCCCTGATCGCCGCCTTCCAAATCAGCAATCGTCTTTTCAAGGAGCTGGCGTGTTGGGTTTCCTGTCCGAGTATAATCAAACCCAGTCGATTGCCCAATTCCTGCATGGCGGTAGGCAGTTGAAAAATATACCGGTGGATTCACGGTGCCTGTCTCCGTTTCACTTCTGTTTCCAATTTGAGCAAGTTTCGTATCAATTTTGTACATTGTGCACACTCCCTGTTTAGTAAAATTGTAGTGTTTTCTCACTTTAAAGCATTGCGGCATTAAAGCGTGGTAATAAAAGAAAAAAGCCCTCTATAAGAAGAAGACTTTTGTAATCCGACCAAAGCGTCATTCTTCTTATCTCGCAAATTAACAATTTGCAGGAGTTAGCACCTTTTCAGTGAAAAAATCCACTGAAGGTTGCTGAGGCGTCACAGGGCCATTCCCTCGACCTCTCTTGATAAGAAAATCAATATTAAGACTTTTTATAAAATTTACTACAATTTATAAAAGGTGTCAATAAATTTTTAGAAATTGCAGAATTTGCTGGATTTTGTAAGGGGGAAGATGGTTGACAATGAGACTATTAGATTATAATATAGTTTTATCAAGTTGTTCTTTATGTAGAACAGATAAAGAGTTTGTATCCCAGATTTATTAGGTAGAAAAGAAAATAATTAGGTAAATATACCGGTAATTAAAGGTTTTATGTATATATAATCTTTTAAATGAATATTCTAACTGTGTTCTTTTTTTAGAACCTTTGTTTCATATTATTTATTCAGAATATTCGGTTATAAAAGGAAGAATAATAGGATAATAGTATTTAACTAATGACTTTTTACATAGTTGGTGGAGGAAAACCATGAGTGCTATAGCAGGGATCTATCATATGAATAATGAACCTTTAATTGTTGAACACGGCAGAATATTAATGAAAGAACTAGAAAAATATCCAGCAGATGATGTTCAAACTTGGTATAGCGACAAAATCTTCCTCGGCTGTCATGCACAATGGATCACACCAGAGTCTGTCGGTGAGAAGCTTCCTTATTATGATCTAGAAAGGAAACTGGCCATAAATGCCGATGCCATCATTGATAATCGGGCTGAACTATTTGAAAAACTCCAAATCCCAAAGGCAAAGCAAAAATCCATAACGGACAGCGAACTAATCCTCCTTTCTTATGATAAATGGGGCGAAGACTCACCCAAGTATTTAGTTGGCGATTTTGCCTATATGATTTGGGATGAGCGAGAGCAGAAGGTGTTTGGGGCTAGGGATTATTCTGGTTTAAGGACTCTCTACTTCCACTTTCAAAACAACAAGTTTGCATTCTCGACTGTGATGGCCCCTTTATTGAAATTACCATACATAGAAAAAACATTAAATAAACAATGGATTGCAGAGTTTTTAGCGAATCCGGGGATGTTTGAATCGGTAGATCCTTCTTCAACGGTTTATACAACATTGCGGCAAATTCCCCCTTCACATTCATTAAAAGTGATAAATGGCGAACTAACAGTATCAAGGTATTGTCAGTTGCCAGAAGAAAATAAGTTGAAATTGAAGTCTAATGAGGAATATGAAGAGGCCTTTAAGGAGGTCTACCAAAGGGCTGTTAATGACCGATTAAGAACGATTCACAAAGTGGGCGCTCACCTAAGCGGCGGATTAGATTCCGGATCAGTGGCGTGTCTAGCTGCTCCAGCATTGCGCGGGGAGAGCAAACAATTGCATACCTTTAGCTACGTACCTTTACAAGAGTTTGAGGACTGGACCCCTAAAAGTCGGGTAGCTAATGAGCGTCCACTGATTGAATCGACTGTAAATTTTGTTGGGAATATAGTACCCGAATTTCTGGATTTTGAGGGGGAAAGTTCATACACAGTCATTGATGAATGGCTAAATCACTTAGAAATGCCCTATAAGTTTTTTGAAAATAGTTATTGGCTAAAAGGGATTTATGAGCGGGCTAACCAAAAAGGTGTAGGGGTGCTTCTTAATGGTCAAAGAGGAAATTGGACAGTTTCTTGGGGTCCAGCGTTAGAATACCACGTCAGGTTATTAAAAAAGTTTCAGCTGATTCGAAGTATTCGAGAAATATTTTTATATAGTAGAAACCTGCAAGTAAAAAAGTCAAGAGTTGTGTCAGTTGTAGCTCGGAAAACATTTCCATTAGTTGGTAGAATTTTCACTGGGAAAGAAGTGGACCCTTCTCCACTAATGATCAATTCAGAATTTGCCGAGAATATGGGAGTATTCGAAACCCTATTAAGTCATGGAATTGATCGGAATGGAACCATCTCGCAAAATTGGTATGAAATTAGAAAAATGCAATTTGAACAGCTTTACTACTGGAATATAACAGGAACGTATGGATCCAAATTTTCGCTGCCATATAAAGTATGGGATCGTGATCCTACTAATGATCTGCGTGTCGCTCGTTTTTGTTTATCCCTACCTGAGGAACAATACGTTCAAAATGGTTTAGACAGAGCTCTAATCAGGAGAACAACTAAAAATTTATTACCAGACAATATACGATTGAACTTTCGAACTAGAGGAGCACAAGGTGCCGATGGAATCATTAGAATGACGTCACATTGGAGTAAGTTCATAAACGAGTTAGAGCAAATGCTTAATGATGCTCAAGTAGCTGAATACTTAAATATAGAGTTCATTCGTACCATTATACCAAAGTTTAAAGAGATTCCGGGTCCGGAATATGTCTACGATCAAGATTTTAAAATATTAATGCGTAGTTTAATATTCTATCGATTTATAAAAAAAGTTGCTTGAAAGGAGGTGATAGCATGAAAAAAGAATGGAGCACTCCTGAATTAGAAGTACTGAACGTTAACATGACTATGGCAGGACCTGGTCATAAAATTCCAGATGCAGTACAACCAGATCCAGACGATCCAGTAAAGTACAGCTAATGAATGTAGATTTCAGTGAATCATGGCCACAAAACTGCCCTTATACAATGCAAAGTGTGTAAGGGCTTTTAAAAATTTTTCTCGGTAGCTGGAGTGAGAACATGACTATCACAAAAAGTGCCCTATTGTATAAGGGATTTGGATTGAATCTATTAAGTGAAATAGTTTTGCCTGAAATGACGTTATTAAAACATACAGTTAATGAGGCAGACATCGAAATTAAAAAACGTGACTTATCTCAACGTTGGTATGAAATAGATTCCGGAACAGTGAAAAAGTTTGTTGTGCAAGGAAATGAAATCATGTTTGAAGTTCCTGATACGGCGATCTTTTCTATTCAAAATGGAAAAGAAATTATCGTATCTCCAATAAAAGGGACAGAAGAAGATAAAATACGCCTATATATCCTTGGCACCTGTATGGGAGCCGTACTTCTTCAGCGAAAGATCCTACCATTGCATGGAAGTGCTATTGCAATTGAAGGGAAAGCCTATGCCATTGTGGGTCACTCAGGTGCGGGGAAATCAACCTTGGCGGCAGCATTAATGAATAAGGGCTATCAATTATTAAGTGATGATGTCATACCAATATCTTTTGATCAAAACAATGTTCCTTATGTCACTCCATCCTATCCTCAACAGAAATTGTGGCAAGAAAGCCTAAACCAATTTGGTATAGAATCAGCCAATTTACAACCATTATTTGATAGAGAAACAAAATTTGCTGTTCCAGTTCATGAACGATTTCTAGAAGAAAAAATACCACTAGAAGCTATTTTTGAGCTGGTGATTAACGAACAAGAAAAGCCTCACCTAAAGAAAATTGAGGGATTAGAACAATTGCATACTTTAAATATACATACTTACCGGAACTTTTTGGTAACCCGTTTAGGTATGACAGAATGGCATTTTAAAGAATCAGCAAAAATTTTAAATCACATTAATATGTTTCAATTACAGAGACCAATTGGAGAGTTTACAGCTTCCGAACTAATGTCTCTACTGTTATCCAATATAAAATAGGGGGGACTAATATGATTAGTACACAAACTATTTCACTAGCATCAGTAGTCTTGCAAGCAGAAGGCAATGTAGTTAGTGATATGAATGGTGAAAAAGTCATGCTTAGTATTAAAAGTGGAAAATACTACAACTTAGGGACAATAGGTGGAGAAATTTGGGAATTAATCAAGTCACCTACAGAAATTATGGAAGTAGTAAACAGATTACTGAAGGACTACGAAATTGAGCAAAAAGTATGTGAGCAGGATGTTCTCTCCTTTATCAACCATTTAAATAATGAGGGCCTAATTCAAATCGTGAATTAGGGGGATTTTGTCATGAAACTTGCCCGAATAGTAAAAACATTTGTGTTGTTGGATTCAAAAGAAAAGCGATTGTTTATAGAGGCTTTTATCTTTTTGGCCTGGGGGCGCATTTTAAAATCGATGCCTTTTTCAAAAGTTGCCCCTATTTTGGGTGAACATATGGAGGAATCCTCATTTAACCGGAATCCTTCAGAAGAGAAACTTTTAAAGAACATATCAAATGCTATTTATATTATGAGCAATTACACACCTTGGCAAAGTAAGTGTTTGGTAAAGGCCATAGCCGCAATGAAAATGCTGCAAAGAAGGCAGATCGATTGTACTCTTTATTTAGGAACTGGAAGAGATGAGGATGGACAATTGGCAGCCCATGCTTGGCTCAGAAGTGGAACGTTGATTATAACGGGCGAGGAAGTTATGGATCAATTTACAGTAGTAGGAAAATTTGCAAGGTGTATGAATGGATAGAACCTAAAGGAGTAAACCAAAGTGGATACATTATTTAAAGAGCAGGTAAAGCAATTTCCTATAGAATTAAAATTGTTACTTTCCTTAATAAATGAGGAGCAAACAATAGATAAATTAAGCCCTGATCTCTTGGAAAAAATAAATTGGGATACTTTTTATACATTAACTATTCATCATCGTGTTTTTCCGATTGTTTATAAAAAAATCAAAGAACTAGACAGTGAATTTGTTCCGGAATTCGTGTGCCAAAAGCTGAAACTCTCTTATCAAAAAAACATTTTTCGCATGCTTTTTCTCAGTGGCGAAACAGAAAATGTTGCTAAATTATTTGATAAAAATAACATTCGCAGTCTATTTTTAAAAGGAACAGTATTGGCAGTTGACCTTTATGGCGATGTATCGTTAAGAACGTCTGCTGATATAGACATATTAATACCAATTGAAAAATTATCACTTGCAGAAAAACTGTTATTGGATCATGGATATATCAAAGATGATTATATTGAAACTGTGTTAAATGATTGGAAATGGCGACATCATCATATTACGTTTTCCCATCCGGAAAAACAGATAAAAGTCGAAATCCACTGGAGACTGAATCCTGGTCCTGCGAAAGAGCCAAATTTTAATGATTTGTGGGATCGAAAAAGAGTTAGTAAATTAACAAGTTACCCTGTTTATACATTAGGGTTTGAAGATTTATTTTTATTTTTAGTATCTCATGGAGCGCGCCATGGCTGGTCAAGACTAAGGTGGTTAATGGATATTGAAAAATTAGTAAAAATGGAACTTAATTGGAACAAAACCAAGGATTTACTTAGAGAAAATCAATTTCTTCAATTGGGTGGTCAGGCATTATATTTAGCTTCAGAATTGCTATGCACAAAAGTACCTGATGAAATGATGGAAAACATAAATCGAAAGCAGACAAAGCAGTTAGCAGGAGATGCTTTGTTTTATATAAAACAAATGGTTAATCTTCATACATACCCAGTGCCAAAAGATGTGTCTGAGTATCATAAGCGACATTTAATTTCGTTAATGTCCAAGAGACAAAAAGTGCTTTTCTTTGCGAGCACCCTTTATCCTTATCCGGAGGACGCAGAGTTTTTTCCTCTGCCGAAAATTCTTCATTTTCTATATTTCCCGTTGCGGCCGATTATTGTGATCTTAAGGAAAACGAAGAATTATTCCGAAGCAAGGAGGGCGTAAATAGTGAATTACGTATTTTATTTTATAAAAAAGTTATATTCCTACTCTGGTAATATCCTATATTTAAATCTTTTCGGTATGGGATTAGTAAGTTTCCTTGATGGAATGGGGATATTTCTATTAATTCCAATGATTCATTACAGTGGAATAATCAGTGTAGATATGGAAACTATAAAATTTTTGCAGGTATTTGATTTCTTGCAGAAATTCCCTAAATTAATGGTGTTGGCTATGATTTTGGGTTGTTATATTTTGTTAGTTATTACACAAAATTTGCTTCAGCAAAACTTAGAAATTAGGAATGTTAAAATTACACAGGGGTTTGTCCGGCAATTAAGAGTTGAAACCTACAATGGAATAATGAAGGCAAATTGGGAATTTTTTACGAAACAAAAAAAGTCAGATTTGATTAACGTCATGACCATGGAGCTTTCCCGCGTAACAGGTGGGATTATTCAATTTACACAATTTTTATCATCAATGGTTTTTACAGTTATACAAATTGGAATTGCATTCTGGTTATCAACAAAATTAACCTTATTTGTCTTAGTCTCAGGATTTATACTGGCCTTCTTTTCCCGCAGATTCATCAAGCAGTCAAAACAACTAGGGTTAAAAACGTCCTTGTTAGCCCAGGAATATCTTGCAGGTATTACGGATCAATTAAATGGTATTAAAGATATAAAAAGTAACACCTTGGAAGAATCCAGGTTACGATGGCTGAGGAGTTTAACAAACGATATGGTCTCGGAGCAAATTGATTATATTAAATTAAAAACAACCTCCCAAACTTTTTATAAAATTGCTTCAGCCAGTTTAATAGCAATCTTTCTATTGATTTATTTTCTGATGCTTGATGCGAAACCTGAACAATTTTTTCTCATATTAATGATATTTTCAAGATTATGGCCTCGAATTACTAGTATTCAAGCTAGTATGGAGCAAATTGCAACAACAATACCCGCCTTTCGCTCATTAGTTGTACTACAAGAAAGATGTAACAAAGCATTAGAGGTTTCAAATAACACAAGCTACAAGGATATTAAACCTCTTCACATTCAAAAGGGTATCGAATGTAAGGAAGTATTTTTTAGATATAACTCAAAAGAATCAAGCTATGCACTTCAAAATATTAATTTGAATATTCCTGTTCAAAGTATGACCGCCATTGTAGGTCCATCCGGGGCAGGAAAGAGTACTTTAATAGATATGATTATGGGGTTGAATAAACCAGAGTCCGGGAGTGTCCTTATTGATGGGGAACCTCTTTCAGAGGATAAATTGTTGTCTTTAAGACGTTCAATTAGTTATGTACCACAGGAACCTTTTCTGTTTAACGCCACTATTAGAGAAAACCTCCTTATGATAAATCCTGAGGCAAATGAAACTCAAATTTGGGAGTCACTAGAGTTTTCGGCAGCAGCGGATTTTGTTAAAAAGATGCCGGAAGGATTGGAGACTATTGTTGGAGATAGAGGAATAAGATTATCTGGTGGAGAACGGCAAAGGCTCGTTTTGGCCAGAGCAATCCTTCGCAAACCTTCCATTCTAGTATTAGATGAAGCAACAAGTGCCTTAGACACAGAAAATGAGTCCAAGATTCAAGAGGCATTAGATAGACTAAAAGGAAGAATGACGGTGATCGTAATTGCTCATCGATTATCAACCATTCGGAATGCCGACCAAGTGATTGTATTAGAGCAGGGAGAGATTATCCAGAAAGGTCAATTTGCCCAACTGGCACATGAAAAGAAAGGGATGTTTAATCATCTGCTCAGGAAGCAGATGGAGCTTAGCGTCTAGTTTTTGAATCACCTAAATAGTAGAAAATGGGAAAGAAAGCATTGACACGTTCTTTATATAGAACTAAAATGTTAAATATAAAGTATGGATTTACTGGTGAAATAAACAAACTAATATTTACTCCTATGTTCTTAAAATATTTAAAATAAAGGTGGTTTCATGAATACGATTAATCTAAATAGAAATGACCAAAGTCCCAAGGTAAAGGAAATTAATTTAAAAGAAATAGTAAGTGTGATCAAAAGAAGATTTTGGATTATAGCCCTACTAACAGTAATCTCAGGAATAGCAGGTTTTACTTTAAATAATGCTGCTATTACACCTCTGTATCAATCTTCTTCAAGAATAATCATTGGAGCAGATGAGGAATCAAGAAAAACACTTCAGGTAATTATTAGAGATTCAGCCGTTTTGGATATTGTCATTAACCAGATGCAATTAAATAAAACTGCTGAAGAATTAGCTAATCAAATCACGGTAGCCAGCGTGGATAATTCTCAGGTTGTAAGTATAAGTGTAGTGGACTCGAACCCTAATCAGGCAGCGATCCTAGCAGATACAGTCGCCAATGTATTTAAAGACGAGGTACCCAAAATTGTCGGGGAAGATTATGTTCGAGTGTTATCCAAGGCGAAGGTAAATACCAATCCCATTAATCCAAAGAATAATAATAAATTATTCTTTGCAGTAGCTGTTGGTATCGTGATTGGAATCGGATTAGCGTTTTTACTGGAGTCATTGGATAACAGAATTCGCCCGAATAATGACCTTGAAGCGATGCTAGGGTTACCTGTATTAGGAAAGGTCCCACGAATAAGCAAACGGAATTTAAAACGAAAAAAAAATAGAATGTATTTTGAACTAGAAACGGGGGGCGAGTCGGTTGGCGGTAAATAAAAGAAAAGAATCCACCGATATAAAAAAACGGACCATCATCACCTACTCCCATCCAGAATCTCGTATTGCTGAGCAATTTCGAATGATCCAAACCAATATTAAATTCATGCTCTCAGGAAAGAAAAGTCAAACCTTTTTGGTTACATCACCATGCGGCAGTGAGGGAAAGTCAACTATTATTACAAATTTAGCCGTATCCATGGCGCAACAAAAGAAAAAGGTTCTTTTGATAGATGCCAATTTAAGAAAACCCGCTTTACATTCCTTTTTCAAACTCCCTAATACGAACGGATTAACAGATGTGCTAACCGGGAGGCAATCATTTACGGAGGCTGTATACCACACAGAGATTTGGAGGCTTGATTTATTAACAAGCGGACTTATAACTCATAATCCTGTCGAACTACTGAGCTCTCAACAAATGCTTGATTTACTAGATAAGGTGAAACAGCAATATGACGTCATTTTAATAGATTCTAATGCTGTACTTGAAGTATCAGATTCGAAGTTAGTTGCCAATCAAAGTGATGGAGTCATTTTAGTCGTTAAAAATGATCACACTAAGTTTGAGGATGCAATAGAAGCGAAAAAGGTATTAGAGTTAGCAAAGGCCCATATTGTTGGAGTTGTTGTTAATAAGTAACTTAGAAATTACATTTTTTTTGGCAAGGTTGTTCGTTATTGGAAACGAAATATTCTTTTAAACAAAAGGTGATGCCTCCTAGCCTTTATCAATGGAGGCACTCGGTCATGCTGTGGGTTGAAAAACCTTAGACGCCAGTCGTCGAGAGTGTGATGTGAGGGGGGGTTAGATGCCCTTTATTTAAAAATGTTGAGGATGTGTTTTTCATAAAGAGCATATCCTTAACATTTTTAAGGAGTTGTAGATATGAATAATAGTTCTATAGATTTGAGGGGGATAGTATGACATATCGGCAAAGGTTATCCTTATTTCTGCTAATTGATTCTTTTATTGTCCTAACAGCTATCTATTTTAGCCGCTTCTTAGTAAATGGCACTTTTTATGTCATTACTTTTCCAATGGTAATTAGTTCAATTGTCATTTTAGCCAGTCATTATTACCTATCATTTAGAATCCATTTGTATAAGAAAGCGTGGGAATATGCCAGTATTGGGGAATTGCTTAGTATCCTAAAGGTTGTAACATTGTCAATTATCGTTGCTGCTTCGGCACAGGCCATTATTTTTCATGAAATATTTTATCGATTGTTAACCGTAACATGGCTGCTGAATATGTCATTAATCGGGGGATCACGGTTTTGCCTGAGAATGTTTAGAGATTCACATTTACAAAAATATGAAAGTAAAAAAAGAACTCTCATCATTGGAGCAGGATCTGCCGGTACGATGGTGGTAAGGCAACTGCAACAGAATAGTGATGCTGATCTGTTGCCGATCGCATTTATTGATGATGATGATAAGAAACACCAGCTCGATATATTAGGGGTTCCAGTCATTGGCGGCATTAATCAAATTGAATTTGCGGTTAACAAATTAAATATTGAAAACATCGTGATTGCCATTCCATCACTTAGCAAAAGAGAACTAAACGCCATTTTCCAAGAATGTGCTAAAACGAAGGCTAAAACGCAAATTCTGCCAATGTTGGAGGATTTGATGACAGGAAAAGTATCTGTTAATCAATTTCGTGATGTCCAAGTAGAGGATCTATTAGGAAGAGAACCTGTAGAACTAGATATGGTTACAATCTCGGAAAATATTACAAATAAAATTGTATTGGTAACAGGAGCAGGGGGGTCTATCGGGTCAGAAATTTGCCGTCAATTATCATGTTTCAAGCCGAAAAAATTGATTTTATTAGGCCATGGTGAAAACAGCATCTATTCGATTGAAATGGAACTAAAGGAAACGTTTAAACATACAGGGATTGAATTTATCCCCGTTATTGCAGATATCCAGGATGCCAAGAAAATGATGACTGTCATGAGCATGTTTCAACCAGACTCCGTCTATCATGCAGCTGCACATAAACATGTTCCATTAATGGAGGCCAATCCTGAGGAAGCCATTAAAAATAACGTAGTGGGAACCATGAATGTGGCGAAGGCGGCCAGTTGGAATGGGGTAAAAACCTTTGTCATGATTTCAACGGATAAAGCAGTGAATCCAACCAGTGTGATGGGCTCATCAAAACGGCTAGCTGAAATGATCATTCAGCACATGGACAAAGAAAGTGAAACAAAATTTGTAGCTGTTAGATTTGGCAATGTGTTAGGAAGTCGAGGAAGCGTCATTCCGTTATTTAAACAACAAATTAAAAAGGGCGGTCCGGTCACTGTTACTCATCCAGATATGGTCCGCTATTTTATGACCATTCCTGAGGCATCCAGATTGGTGCTTCAGGCAGGGGCACTAGCCAGTGGTGGTGAAATATTCGTATTAGATATGGGTGATCCGGTTAAGATCATCGACTTGGCCAAAAACTTGATTAAACTCTCAGGTAATTCGATTGATGAGATTGGAATCGATTTTACTGGTATTCGACCAGGCGAAAAGCTTTTTGAAGAACTATTAAAACCGGAAGAAGTACATGATCAGCAAATTTATCCAAAGATTTATGTTGGGAGAGCTTCAGACCTTCTTATCGAGGAAATTGAGGACATTATCAATTCTTACCCAACTCTTGCGAAAGAAGAGCTAAAAGAAAGGCTTGTGGCGCTTGCTAATTACAAAGTCGCCCCTCAGGCACAATTATCAGTTTCAGTTTAAGGAGTGCATATTATGAAGGTGAGAAAAGCAATTATCCCAGCAGCGGGACTTGGAACAAGGTTTCTTCCGGCTACAAAAGCAATGCCAAAGGAAATGCTGCCAATCGTTGATAAACCAACAATCCAATATATCGTGGAAGAAGCGGTTGAGTCCGGAATTGAGGATATTATTATCGTAACTGGAAAAGGAAAACGAGCAATTGAAGACCATTTTGATCATTCTTTTGAACTAGAACACAACCTATTGGAAAAAGGAAAGTTTGAGCTATTAAGTGAAGTTCAAAAGTCGTCAAAACTGGTGGACATCCATTATATCCGGCAAAAGGAACCAAAAGGTTTGGGGCATGCCATTTGGTGTGCACGAAAATTTATTGGTAATGAACCATTCGCAGTACTGCTTGGGGATGATATTGTCCAGGCGGAAAAGCCTTGCCTAAAACAGTTAATCGACCAATATGAGAGATATAATGCCTCCGTTCTAGGAGTGCAAACAGTTCCTGAAGAAGAAGTATCCCGTTACGGAATTGTCGATGGAATGATGATGGGGGAACGGTTCTACAGTGTGAATAGTTTAGTAGAAAAACCAAAGCAGGAGGAAGCCCCTTCTAATCTAGCGATACTAGGCCGGTATATTTTAAGTCCGAAAATTTTCGGAATATTAGGCAAACAAAGGCCGGGTACGGGCGGAGAAATCCAGCTTACTGATGCCATTGCTGCATTAAACCAACATGAAGCGGTTTATGCTTATGATTTCGAAGGTGTTCGCTATGATGTTGGGGAGAAGATGGGATTCATAAAGACAACGATTGATTTCGCAATTCAACGAGAAGATTTAAGAAAAGAGCTCTTATGTTATCTTTCTTCCGTAATTGAAAATGAACTAATCAAATAGAGTTTAAAGGGTAGTGGGTGGAAATGAAAAAGAAAGTGTTATTCTGTGCCACAGTTGATTACCATTTTAAAGCCTTCCATTTACCGTATTTAAAGTGGTTCAAAGAGCAAGGATGGGAAGTACATGTTGCGGCATCTGGCGAGTTAAAACTTCCGTTTGTTGACAGGAAATTTAACATTCCCATACAAAGGTCGCCATTTAAGAAAGAAAACATAGTGGCGTACAAAACGCTAAAAAAAATTATTGAGAAAAATCAATATGAAATGATCCACTGTCATACTCCGATGGGGGGAGTCATTACAAGGTTAGCGGCGAGGGCGTCCAGAAAAACGGGAACAAAGGTAATATATACTGCACATGGCTTTCATTTTTGCAAAGGGTCCTCTTTCATTAATTGGCTACTTTATTATCCAATTGAAAGATTACTAGCTAACAGCACGGATTGTTTAATTACCATTAATCAAGAAGATTTCAATCTTGCAAAAACTCATCAATTTAATTCAAAACAAATTCTCCGTGTACATGGAGTGGGAGTTAATACAGAAATTTTCAGACCTGTATCTGAAACAGATAAACATGAGCTCAGGAAAGAACAGGGGTACCTCCCAGAAGATTTTTTGATGTTTTATGCTGCTGAATTCAATAAAAACAAGAACCATAAATTATTAATTGAATCATTGGCATTAATAAAAGAAGAAGTTCCGAGGGTAAAGTTATTATTAGCAGGTGAAGGACCGCTTCTAAAAGAATGTCAAGATTATGCCATTCAATTAGGTGTAGATCATATGATAGCTTTTCTTGGGTACCGCCATGATATTGATGTTCTTTTAAGAATGAGCGATATTGCCGTGGCCTCTAGTTTTAGGGAGGGACTTCCGGTAAATATTATGGAGGCAATGTCCTGTGCTTTACCAGTCATCGCGAACGACAATAGAGGGCATAGGGAATTGATTCAAAATAATTATACGGGTTGGACTATTTTAGACGGTAAACATGGTTTTTCAGAAAAAATCAAAATCCTTGCGGCCAATACAGACCTTAGATACCAAATGGGATTAAATGGCCGAAATGAAATTTTAACAAAATATAGCATTCATAAGGTATTAGAGGAGAAAACGAACATCTATCGAGGACTTATGGCAGACAAGGAGGAAATGGTGTGGGCAGTCCGTTAAGAATCTTACATGTTGTAGTCAATATGAATCGCGGTGGGGCGGAGACGTTAATCATGAATCTGTATCGGAATATTGACCGCACCAAAGTACAATTTGATTTTTTAACCTGCAAACCGGGAGTTTTTGATTCGGAAATTATGGAAATGGGTGGAAAGGTTCATCGGATCCCCTATTTAACCGATGTAGGGCATTTAAAATATGTAGAGGCACTCAAAAACTTTTTTACTTCAAACAATCAATATAAGATTGTTCACTCCCATATGGATAAGATGAGCGGATTGGTACTTCGGGAAGCCAAAAGGGCAGGGATCCCTACTCGTATTTCTCATAGTCACAATACCAGCAGTGAAGGTGGGATTGCCTCAAAGGTTTATAAATGGTATGCCGGAAATTTTATACTTCATAGTGCGACAAATTTATTAGCATGTTCCAGTGGCGCTGCTGAATGGTTATTTAAAAGAAAATCAGCAGAAACAAAAATAGTGAAAAACGGTATCGTTAGTGAACTGTTTGATTATTCCGAAGAGGTTAGAAAAGAAGTTCGCGATGAATTAAATATTTCGAATGATGAGTATATATTAGGCCATGTTGGGAGATTTAATCTCCAAAAAAATCACAACTTTCTGATTGAGGTATTTGCAAAATTAAATAAGAAAGTGA
Source organism: Neobacillus solisequens (assembly GCF_051233465.1). Taxonomy (NCBI): domain Bacteria; kingdom Bacillati; phylum Bacillota; class Bacilli; order Caryophanales; family Bacillaceae; genus Neobacillus; species Neobacillus solisequens. Next base: position 40,306 of record NZ_JBKFGJ010000010.1, read on the forward strand.
ATCATTCAACATTACTGCTAATAGGTGACGGACCTCTTCGCACAAGCATGGAGAAAAAGGCCAAGGAACTTCAAGTAAGTGATAAGGTAAAATTTTTGGGTATTCGGTCTGATATTCATCGAATCCTACAAAGTTTGGATGTGTTTGTTTTTCCTTCGTTACATGAAGGTTTACCTGTTTCATTGGTTGAAGCCCAGGGTGCTGGATTACCCTGCATCATTTCCGATGGAATCTCAAGAGAAGTAGACTTGGGTGGGGATTTAATAGATTTTCTTTCATTATCAGAGCAGGATGAATGGATTAGAAAGTTAATGGACTTACAATCAAAAAAGTTTTATAGACAGAGTTACTCAACGTTAATTTCAAATAAAGGATATGATATTAGAGAATCAGCAGAATATATGGAAATATTTTACTTAGGTTTATCAGGGTGATGAAATGAAATTATTAACTGTTTTTACTCCAACCTTTAATCGGGCTTATTGTCTTGAAAAATGCTATCAAAGTCTTGTTCGTCAAACATCAAAGGACTTTGTTTGGTTAATTATTGATGATGGCTCAACAGATCATACTAAGGACTTGGTTGAAAATTGGATTAGGGAAAAGAAAGTAGAAATTCACTATCATTGGCAGAAAAATCAGGGCATGCATGGTGCCCATAATACCGCCTATGAACTAATCCAAACAGAGTTAAATGTATGTATTGATTCAGATGATTTTATGCCTGATGATGCTGTTGAGAAGATTGTAACCTTTTGGAGACAACATGGAAATGAACATGTCAGCGGTATCATTGGTCTTGATGCTGATACCAATCAACAAGTGATAGGTACTAAATTACCTAATTTGAAAAGCTCCACCTTGTTTGACCTTTATTATAAACATGGTGTGACAGGTGATAAAAAATTGGTATATCGTTCAGAATTAACTAGAGCATATCCTTATCCTATTTTTGAAAATGAAAAGTATGTGGGGCTAGCTTACAAATATTATAAGCTAGATGAAATGTATGAGATGTTATTAATGAATGAGGTATTATGCTGTGTGGAATATTTACCTGATGGATCATCGATGAATATGTTTAATCAATATCGACGAAATCCACAAGGGTTTTCCTTTTATCGAAAAGAACTAATGAACCTTCCGTATTCAAATCTTAAATTTAAATTTAGGCAAGCAATACATTATGTTTCCAGTAGTTTCATGCTTAAAGACTGGAAGTTTTTATGGAAATCTCCAAAGAGACTTTTAACCTTAATGGCAATTCCTTTTGGAATCTTATTATTTGTTTATATTTCATCATCATCAAGGAATGCTTAAATAATATTTGAACTAATGCTGAGAGGAAATGTATTATGACTATTCTATGGATAAATCTAGCCATAGTTTTTATTTTGTCTTTTTTTTCAAGATATTTTTCGGTTCCGGCTACAGAGGTAAATGCTGCCGTTCCAATTAAACCAAATAAATTATTAGTTTTTGGAGTGCTTATATCACTTGTAGCTGTTTCTGGTCTTCGTTCCAATATAGGTGATACTTACTTTTATAAGCATATATACGAGATCAATAATTTTTCGTGGGATTATATTCACTCACAAAAGGATATTGGATTTGGAATCCTGCAAAGATTTCTAAAACAATTCTCGAACAATCCACAAATTTTAATTTTAATTACTGCTATTATTACAAATATCTTGATCATTGCTGTCTTATATAAATATTCTCGATTATTTGAACTAAGTATGTATGTTTATATTACGGGTGGGCTGTTTTTAGTTTCGATGAATGGGATCAGGCAATGTTTGGCAGCGGCAATTGTATTTACGGGTACACACTTTTTAATTAAGGGGAACTTTTTAAAGTTTCTAGCCATCGTTCTTTTTGCTTCTACATTTCATGAAAGTGCATTGGTATTAATTCCAATCTATTTTTTAGTTCGCTACAAAGCGTGGTCAAAGGCTACCTTTATTCTATTATTTTTCTCAATCGTTATCGTTGTTGGCTTTGATAAATTTGCAACAGTATTATTTTCTGCAATAAAGGACACACAATATGGCCATTATCAAAATTTCAATGAAGGTGGTGCCAGTTCCATAAGAGTGGCGGTTAGTGGAGCTTCATTAATAATTGCTTATATTTGGAGAGAAAAGTTTCGCCGAATGTTCCCAGAGAGCGATTTTATTGTGAATATGTCGGTGATTGGCTTTGTATTTATGATTGTCTCCACTCAAAACTGGATATTTGCCAGATTTTCAATTTACTTTAATTTATATCAATTAATTCTTATTTCCTGGGTTATTAAACTCTTTAATGAGAGAGACCAGAGAGTCATTTATTATGCCGTATTAATATGTTATTTTCTCTTTTATTATATTGAAAGTGTAGTTTCATTAAATGTGATATACCAAAGTGACTATTTACTATTTTAATTATGAAAATACGGGATGATAAAAATGAACAATGAACCTAAAAGGATTTTACATATTGTCAGTTCCATGCAGCGTGGTGGTGCAGAAACGTTAATCATGAATATTTATCGGAATATCAATCGTGATAAAATTCAGTTTGACTTTATTACCCATTCACTGGTTAAGGGTGATTTCGATGATGAGATTCAACAACTGGGTGGAAGGATCTATAATATTCGTAGTTTAGGACAACTAGGTCCGATTCAATATATAAAAGAATTGCAAAGGATTATGAAAATGTACCCTTTTGCAGCAGTCCATGCCCATACCGATTACCAAAGTGGATTTCCAGCATTAGCTGCAAAACTGTCAGGCATCCCCAAAAGAATCTGTCATTCACATAGCACCAATTGGCAAAGAGGCACTAGTAATAAGGAAAAAATAACCTTAAAGTTACTTCAATCTTGTATAAGATTTTCTGCAACCCATTATTGTTGCTGCAGTGAGGAAGCAGGTTCCTTTTTATTTGGCAGGGAACTAATCAATAAAGGGAAAGTCAAGATTCTTAATAATGGTATTGATCCTTCGGAATTCGTAAGAAGTATAAATGACCGCCAAAATGTAATTATAGATTTAGACTTACCAAAGGATGCCAAAATCATAGGTCATGTTGGACGATTTTCGGAATCTAAAAATCATTTATTTATATTACAGGTTCTAAAAAAATTAACTGAACAGGATAGCAGCTTTGTTGCCTTATTAATCGGGGATGGACCATTAAGAAACGAAGTGGAAGCAGAAGCTGGGAGAATGGGACTCTTAAAAAATATACGATTTTTAGGAGTCCGAGCGGATATTTCAAGATTTATGAATGCTTTTGATCTGTTCTTATTCCCATCCAAGTTCGAAGGGTTCGGTATTGTGACAATAGAAGCCCAATGTTCAGGAACTCCTTGTATCATTTCGGATACAGTACCTAAATCCACAGACATGGGATTAGATTTAACGACTTATATCAGTCTTGAAGAGAATCTTGAAAATTGGTGTTTCAAAATCAAAGATGCCTTAATGAGCACCAAACCTGATCAAGACAAGATTGTTCAACAAATAACCAAACGTGGTTACTGTATTAAAGAAAACGTGAAGGAATGGATTGATTTGTATGGGGATTGATAGGGAAATTAAGAAAGATTGAGGTCCTGTTTAATGAAAAAAAAGATTTTAATTTCATCCTTTGACTTGGCAATCGGGGGAGTAGAAAGAAGTTTATTAGGTCTTTTAAGGCATATAGATTATTGCAAATATGAAGTAGATTTAATGTTATTTAAACATGAAGGTGAGTTTTTATCCTTTTTACCATCGGGTCCTAATTTATTGCCAGAAATACCGGAATATACCACGTTTAGAAAGTCAGTTCCCCAGATTATAAAAGAAGGTCATTACCCTATCGCATTCACAAGGGTAGTAGCTAAATATTTAGGGGAATTACAAGGAAAAGTGAAACGAATGGATGAACCTGGGTATCTAGTGATTCAATATGGATGGGAAATGACACATCGTTTACTGCCAAAATTAAATAAAGAGTATGATGTGGCCATAGGTTTCCTATGGCCACATCATTTTATCGGAGAAAAGGTAAAAGCGAAAAAACGAATTGGCTGGATTCATACCGATTATTCGAATATCCAGCTTAATAAAAAAATGGAAGAAAAAATGTGGAATAAATTAGATCAGATTGTAGCCGTTTCAGAAGAATGTTCAAATACTTTTTTAAGCCAATTTCCTACATTTAGAGAAAAAACAATGGTGATTGAAAACATTCTCTCACCAGAGTTGGTAAGAAAACAAGCCCTTCAAGACGAGGTTCCTGAATTGAAAAAAACGAAAGGAAAAACGATTCTTTTAACAGTTGGTCGGCTTTCACATGCAAAAGGACTAGATAGAGCGATCTATGCATGTAAGGAATTAATACAAAAAGGCTATGATGTGGAATGGTATGTGGTTGGGTATGGTCCGTTAGAGCAGGATTTGCGTGAACTCATTCAGAAATTGGATTTATCAAAAAGGTTCCATCTTCTTGGAAAAAAAACAAATCCATATCCTTATATAAAGGAATGTGATATCTATGTTCAACCGTCCAGATACGAGGGGAAAGCTGTAACCATTCGTGAAGCACAAATTCTTGGTAAGCCCATTGTGATAACGAATTTTCCAACAGCCAAAAGTCAAGCAACAAACGGATTTGATGCTTTGATCACAGAGCAAGATATCCATGCTATCGTAAGTGGAATCCAACAATTAATTGATGATCAAGATTTAAAAACTACCTTAATTTCAAATGTACTTTCAAAGGATTACGGCAATGTGAATGAGATAGAAAAATTATATGAATTGATTGGTTCATGAGCGCAAGGAGAGTGAAGCTTAAATGGCAGTATTAATTACAGGGGGCGCCGGTTACATAGGCAGCCATACTTGTGTGGAATTATTAGATGCAGGATTCGAAGTTGTCATTCTAGATAATTTTATTAATAGTAAGCCAGAAGCCATTGAACGAATCAGGGAGATTACCGGTAAGGAAGTCAAAACATATACTGCTGATTTACTTAATATGGAAAAAGTAAATCAAGTATTTGAAGAAAATGATATTGAGTCAGTCATCCATTTTGCCGGGTTAAAAGCGGTTGGAGAATCGGTTTATTATCCACTAAGATACTATCATAATAATATTACAGGCACCCTGGTTCTATGCGAGGTAATGAAAGCACATAATGTAAAGAGATTAGTATTCAGTTCTTCAGCCACTGTTTACGGAATGCCTGACAGGGTTCCGATTTCTGAGGATTTTCCTACTGCTGCTTTAAATCCATATGGCCGTACTAAATTGATGATTGAAGAGATTTTAAAGGATCTCTACAATTCAGATCAAGAGTGGAGTATTGCTTTGTTGCGATACTTCAATCCAATAGGAGCCCATAAAAGTGGTCTAATTGGTGAAGATCCTAATGGAATTCCCAATAATCTTATGCCTTACATCACACAAGTGGCAATAGGAAAACTAAGAGAGCTCAACGTTTTTGGCAATCAATATTCTACTAAAGATGGCACCGGGGTAAGGGACTACATACATGTGGTTGATCTGGCAAAAGGTCATTTAAGAGCCCTTGAAAAAGTGTCAACTTCATCAGGAGTCGAGGCTTATAATTTAGGAACCGGGAAAGGTTACAGTGTATTGGAAATGGTTTCCGCTTTTGAAAAAGCCTCAAGAGAAAAGATTCCATATCAAATTGTGGAACCGAGACCAGGGGATGCAGCCATATGTTATTCAAATCCATTAAAAGCAAGGGAACAGCTTGGATGGGTGGCAGAGAAGGATATTGATCAGATGTGTGAGGATTCATGGCGTTGGCAGAAAAGCAACCCAAATGGTTATAAAAATATGCAAAAGGACAATCTCCATTTATTAAAGAATGGGGATTTTTTTATGAAAAAATAAAGTAGTTTAGGTGAGGTTAGAAAAGTGAAGATATCTGAAAATCTATCTCAACAAAAATTCCAGGAAATTTTGGTTGAAATCTACAACAAGGGAAGTCAAAACACCAACATTAAGGTGAAAGAATTGATTGAAGAAATCAAGCAGCATCTAATGAAGGAGATTCATTAATGATGATAAAAAGGAAGGGAATAGGAAATGAAGCGGTTGTTTGATTTGGTCATTTCAATGATGTTTTTGGTAACTCTGTCCCCCTTCTTCATAGTCATTGCTCTATTAGTGAGACTAAAACTTGGTACCCCGGTCATATTTAAACAAAAGCGTCCTGGTTTACACGGGAAGCCCTTTATTCTATATAAATTTAGAACGATGACAGATCAAAGAGATCCTGCTGGCCAATTATTATCTGACCATATAAGACTGACCTCTTTTGGAAAGTTTTTAAGAAAATATAGTTTGGATGAATATCCCCAATTAATCAATGTTATAAAGGGAGATTTAAGTTTAGTAGGACCAAGACCATTGTTAGAGGAGTATCTTCCCTTATATTCAAAAGAACAAGCCGTACGTCACAATGTTAGGCCTGGAATAACGGGATGGGCACAAGTGAATGGCAGAAATGCCATTACATGGGATGAAAAATTTCAATTGGATGTTTGGTATGTTAATAACTGTTCCTTCTTGTTAGATATAAAAATCTTAATTTTGACCCTACTTAAAGTTGTTAAATCGGAAGGAATTAATCAGCAAGGAAAAGCAACGGTAGAACGTTTTACTGGATCAAATTCCACCGTGGGGAGTGGAAATGGATGAAGATTGTCGTTGTTGGCCATGGTGGACATAGCAAGGTTATTTCCGACTTAATCCTACAAAGTGGTTATGAGATTTATGCCTATTTAGATGATAAGTATAGGGAGCCTATAGATAAAAGAAATATTATTTATGGCCCTATTAAATGGGCAAACAAACTAATTGAAGACAATTCCGACATTAAATTTATAATAGCCATTGGCAATAATAAAGTTCGAAAAGAAGTGGTTCAAAGATATCAATTAGACGAAGATTATTATGTGACATTAATTCATCAATCAGCAATTGTGAGTCCTACCTCTTGTATCGGGGCTGGTACAGTCGTAATGCCAAATGCAGTCATTAATGCAGACAGTAAAATCGGACAGCATACGATTATTAACTCTGGATCCATCGTTGAACATGATTGTCAAATCGGTGACTTTACTCATCTATCACCTAGAGCTGTTCTTACCGGAGCTGTACAGGTGAATGAAGGAGTTTCCATAGGTGCAGGGGCTACTGTAATTCCGAATATAAAGATTGGTGAATGGGCAATTGTAGGAGCCGGTGCAACCGTAATTCACCATTTACCATCCAAATGCACGGCAGTAGGAGTTCCAGCAAAAATAAAGAGTGATAGTAAAGATGGGGGCGAAGAATTTGTTAAATATTGCATCTAAAAAAAGAATCTTTCTCTCTTCCCCACATATGAGTGGGAATGAACAAAAGTATGTTAATGAAGCATTTGAAAGCAATTGGATCGCCCCTTTAGGTCCCAATGTGGATGCATTTGAAAAGGAAATTGCCCAATATGTAGGAGTCAATGAAGCTGTTGCCGTGAGTTCAGGAACTGCAGCTATTCATTTGGCTCTTTCTTTATTAGGAGTTCAAAAGGGAGATAGAGTATTCTGCTCAACCTTGACATTTATTGCCAGCGCAAACCCAATTATCTATCAAGGAGCTGAGCCGGTCTTTATTGATTCTGAGCCGGAAACGTGGAATATGTCGCCAAATGCTCTTGAAAAAGCATTCAGTGATTCTGTTAAAGAAGGGAAGTTACCTAAAGCAGTAATTGTTGTCAATTTGTACGGTCAGAGTGCAAGAATGGATGAGATTATAGCCATTTGTGACTATTATGATGTTCCCATAATAGAGGACGCTGCAGAATCCCTTGGTTCATCTTATAAAGGGAAAGCAAGTGGAACTTTTGGAAAGTTCGGAGTCTACTCTTTTAATGGTAACAAAATTATTACCACTTCAGGTGGTGGCATGTTGGTATCCGATGATGCTGAGGCACTGAAACGTGCTCGTTTTCTGGCTACTCAGGCAAGAGATCCAGCACCGCATTATCAACATAGTCAAATCGGGTTCAACTATAGATTAAGTAATATTTTAGCAGGAATTGGAAGAGGACAATTAGAGGTTTTAGACGAAAGAGTTGAACAAAGAAGGACTATATTTAATAAATACCTCGAAGAGCTCTCTGGCTTACCAGGAGTTCATTTTATGCCAGAGCTGAAAGAAACTCGTTCAAACCGATGGTTAACCGCTTTTACCTTGAACCATCAAGAGGCAGGTCTAACCGTTCATGACTTACTTAAGGTGTTTGCTGATGAAAATATTGAAGCACGTCCAGTTTGGAAACCGCTTCATCTGCAGACGGTTTTCCAACAGACAAAGTATTTTAAACATAGTGAAAAAGAAAGTGTATCAGACAGATTATTTCATAATGGAATGTGCTTGCCATCGGGGTCCAACATGACGGAAGAAGATCAATGGCGGGTCATTGATTGTATGAGAAACGCAGTAATATCTAAAGAAGGCGATATAAGGTTAATGTAATACCATAACTTTAACAATAAAACGGGGTATGTTCGATGATAGGAAGCAATATTTATAAATTAAGAAAAAAAAGGGGATTAACTTTATCTGAGCTTGCCGAACGGGCTAATATATCAAAATCCTACCTTAGCAATATTGAAAGGAATTTAAATCAAAACCCATCTATTCAGGTTATAAAAAAAATTGCGGGAGTTTTGGATGTAGAACTAAATGAATTGCTGTACCAACATCCTGAATTTGATGAACCAAACGCAGATATATCTGAACAAGAGCTTATTGAATTAGTAAATGAATTAAAGGTATCCGGCATAGACAAGAAGGAATATAAAACCCTCATTGAATTCATTAAATGGCAAAATAAAACAATGGGTGTAAAAAATAATTAATTGTTTAATATGGATCTGGCCGACTTCACCATTTCCATTTCTATGAAAAATTGAAGGCAGGCGGAGACAAGTTGAATGAAACTGTTAGTGTTGTAGTTCCAATTTATAAAGTAGAGAACTATTTGTCCAGATGTATTGAAAGTATTGTAAAGCAAACATATAAGAATTTAGAAATCATTTTAGTAAACGATGGATCCCCAGATAACTGTGGGATGATGGCAGAACAATATGCAAAAGAGGATAGCAGAATTAAGGTACTACATAAGGAAAATGGTGGGTTATCAGATGCTCGGAATTATGGTATGAGTCATGTTACCGGTGACTTTACTATTTTTGTAGACAGTGATGACTGGCTGGATGAGAAATTGATTGAACGATTAATGGCAATAGGCAATAAATTTCAGGCAGATGTAGTTCAAGCGGCTTTTTATTATGCTTATGATGATTATCTTTTATTTGATAGTAAATTGTATCCAAAAGAAAAACATCCAATAATTTATCATAATAAAGAGCTTATGAAACAGCTTGTCATGAATGAAAGAGTGAAAAACTTCGCATGGGGCAAACTTTATAAAACAAAATTAATAAAAGATATCCCTTTTAAAAAAGGCGTATTATTTGAAGATGTATTCTGGGCACACCTAGTAATGCAGCAAGTTAACACCTTTGTATTAATGAATGAACCTTTATATTACTATTACCAAAGAGAAGACAGTATTGTAGCAAACTATTCTAGTAGAAATCTTGATATTATAAAGGGCTTATTAGAAAGACATGACTTTATTGAAAACCACTATCGTGACCTTTCCGATCAATCTTATAAAATGATAGTAAAAACCCAATTAATTCATTATAATCTCCTGCTTAGAAATCGTGAAAAGGATTATGAAGGTTCCTATAGAAAGGAAATAGAGTTTTACCTAAAAACTAATTATTCAAAATTAATTAGGGCAGTAGAACAGGAAAAATTGTTAAAAAGACAACTAAAATTATTTAGGATACATCCTTATTTTAATATATTACTATTGATTATTTTAAAGGTATTAAGAAAAATAAATGTAATTAATCAACCTAAGCGGTTAGAACGAATAGAATTAAAAAAATGAATGGGCAGTTCCTAATTAAAAGGAATTGCTTTTATTTTGTTACGGAGGCTCTTGACAGTGATTAAAAAATATTTAGCACTAGCCTTAATTTACTTCTTTAATTGCCTTCCCATTAAGAAAAATAAAATCTTTTTATTTAGCTATTATGGAAGCCAGTATGGATGCAGTCCTAAATATATAACGGAATATATTCTTAATCATTATCCAAAAGGTAAGTTCGATATTGTCTGGGCATTTAATAATCCAAACGACAAAAAACACTTAACCGATTTTAGAAAAGTTAAAACGATGTCTATAAAGTATTTTTATGAATTGTGTACTTCAAAGGTTGTAATTACTAATTTTAGAACAACAGATTTGTATGTTAAAAGGAAAAATCAATATTATATTCAAACCTGGCACAGTTCATTACGATTAAAACAAATTGAGAAAGATACGGAAAAAACTCTTCCAAATGGATATCTTCAAATGGCTAAAAATGATTCCCGCAAATGCGATCTACTATTATCTGGATGTGAGTATAGTACCAAAATATTTAAACGTGCTTTTTGGTATAATGGGGAAATTTTAGAAAGCGGTATACCAGCTAATGACCTATTATTTTCAAATGATTTACAAGTTAAGGAGTCTTTATTTAAAAAGTTAAATATTCCAGTAGGTACCAAATTAGTATTGTATGCACCAACATTTAGAAAAGATAGTGATTTATCCATATATGATTTGAATTATAAAAAGTTATTGGAGACATTAAATCATAAATTTGGGGGGAAGTGGAAGGTGTTGGTAAGGTTGCATCCACATCTTACATTACTTTCAGAACAAATTAAAAACGCTGAAAATGTTATTAATGTTACAAAATATGATGATGTACAAGAACTGTTATATATTTCGGATGTGCTAATCACTGATTATTCTTCGGTGATGTTTAGCTACTTATTAACAAAAAAACCATGTTTCTTATATTTACCTGATTTATTAAATTACATTGAAAATGATAGAAAACTTTATTTTGATATCTGTGAGTTACCTTTTAGAAGTGCAACGACTATTGAGGCGCTTAAAAACGAAATAAATAATTTTAATGAAGAAATTTATTTAGAAAAGGTCTCAAGTATGTTAAGAAAAATTAATTCTTATGAGGATGGTAAAGCAAGTTTAAGACTTCTTGAAAAAATAGAAAAAGAAATTAGCTAAATGAAATGAGGAAAAATATGAAAAAATACGATGTTGGATACACTACTGGTGTGTTTGATTTATTTCATGTAGGCCATTTAAATATCTTAAAAAAGTCTAAAGAACTTTGTAATTTTCTAATAGTTGGAGTAAGTACGGATGAATTAGTACAAAGCTATAAACAGAAAATTCCTGTTATCCCTTTAGAGGATAGAATGAAAATAGTTGAGTCAATTAAATATGTAGATATGGTTGTTGTCCAGGATACAATGGATAAAATAGTTGCTTGGAATAATTTGAAATTTAATGTTATGTTTCATGGGGATGACTGGAAAGGAAAGCCGTTATGGAATGAATATGAAGAAAAATTTAAAATGGTGGGTGTTGATTTAGTTTATTTTCCATATACAAAAAAAACATCTTCCACAAAGTTAAAACAGATACTAATCTAATTAATAATTTTGGAGAACATTATGAGAAAAAATATGTTATTTGTTATTGACTCTTTACATTGTGCAGGGGCAGAAAAAAGCTTGGTCACATTATTATCACTGATAGACTACTCGAAGTATTCTGTTGACTTGATGCTATTTGGACATGGTGGGGTTCTTGAAGATCTGGTACCTAAAGAAGTAAATATTCTAAAACCTCTTAAATATACTGATTTTACAAAGTTGAATTTGATGAATTCAATGAAATATTCTATTAAGCAATACGACTATAAGATGCTGTATGCCCGGTTAAAATACTCTCTAACTATTCGTAAAGAGGAATATAGTAACCCTCAAAAAGCGAGAATTTTTTGGCAATGTGTCTCAAGAGTGATTGAGGATAACCCTAAAGAATATGACATTGCTATAAGTTATGCTCAGGGTGTTCCAACATTCTATGTAGCAGAAAAAGTGAAAGCCAAAAAGAAATTTGCTTGGGTCAATGTAAGTTATCGTTTAAATGAAACTGAAAAGTGTTTTCAGCAACAATATTATAATCCATATAATAAAATTGTTGCTGTATCTCACTCTACAAAAGAGATCTTTCTAGAGACTTTTCCTGAGTACTCTAAAAAGATTGAGGTTATTTATGATATAAATAATCCAGAATTTATCACAAAAATGGCTGATATAGGAGAAAGCTATTCAGATAGTTTTGAAGGGATTAGAATACTAACAATTGGGAGGTTAGCCCAACAAAAGGGGTACGATATAGCTTTAGAGGCATGTAAAAAATTGAAGGAAGCTCAAATTAAATTTAAATGGTATGCATTGGGAAAAGGTCCCTTAAAGAATGAAATAGAAGAATACATTAAAGATAATGGTCTAACAGGAGAGTTTATATTACTTGGTGTAAAATCCAACCCTTATCCATATATAAAAAATGCAGATATATATGTACAAACATCAAGATTTGAGGGCTTTGGATTAGCAATTGCGGAGGCACGAATGCTCAATATTCCAGTAGTGACAACAAAATTTGACGCCGTTTATAGCCAAATGGTTGATGAAAAAAATGGTCTAGTTGTTGAAATGAATGCTGATGCTGTTTTTAATGGAATATTAAGATTAATAAAAAACCCTGACTTAAAGGGCAATATTGTGAAATATCTTCAAGGAGAAAAGAAAGGGAATGTTGAAGAAATAGAAAAATTTTACAAATTAATTGGGTAGATGGAGTAAATATGAAGAAAAAAATTATTTTTATGATTATTAATATGAACGTTGGTGGAACTGAAAAAGCATTATTGAATATGATAAATGAATTTCCAAAAGAGAAATATGATATTACTATTTTGATGTTAGAGAAATTTGGTGGATTCTTAAAGTTTGTTCCAGAGAATGTCGAAATTAAGTATATCAATGACTATAAGAGGTATAAGGATCTTTTAAAACAGCCGCTTCAAATAATGGCAATAAAAAGTTTTAAAGCATTAAATTTTGTAAAGGGTGTAAAATTATTGGTTCTCTCGTTAGTAACAAAATTACTAAGGGATAGAAGTCTCCTTTACAGTTATGTTTTAAAAGATTATAGAACAGAGGAAACAGAATATGATGTTGCCGTGGCTTATGCAGGTCCAATGGATTTCATAAGCTACTTTGTTATTAATAAGATAAAAGCTAAGAAAAAAATTCAATGGATACATTTTGATGTAACACAAATAGGGCTTAATAGTAAATTTGTTTCGAGAGTATATAAAGACTTTGATAAAATTTTTGTAGTATCTGAGGAAGGTAAGAATAAACTGTTAACTATGCTACCGAAGCTTAAGGCAAAAGTAGAAACATTTTTAAATATGGTTTCTTCTCGTTCTATTATTGAAATGGCTAAAGAGGAGGATGGTTTTAAAGATGATTTTCAGGGAATAAGAATTCTAACGGTTGGAAGACTTACAAAAGAAAAAGGTCAAGATTTAGTTATTCCCGTTTTGGCTAAGCTTAAAAATGAGGGCTATAATGTCAGGTGGTATTGTATAGGCGATGGAGGAGATCGCAGAGAATATGAAAAATTGGTTGAAGAACATAATGTGGTGAATGACTTTATATTCTTAGGATCAAATCCTAACCCATATCCATTTATGGAACAATGTGATCTTTATGTGCAACCTTCTCGCCATGAAGGTTACTGTATCACTCTAGCAGAAGCAAAATGTTTTAATAAACCAATTATTAGTACTAATTTTACAGGAATTAGTGAACATATTATTCATAATAATACGGGCATCATAGTCAATTTTGACGAGCAAGAAATGTTCTCTGCTATAAAAAATTTATTAGACGATAATAGGTTATTGAAAAGACTGGAGGATAATTTGCGGAATAGTGTTATAAAAAGTTCAGTAGCAAGGGAAATGAATAAAATATATACCATTGTAAATGGATAATGTCTCAAGTTTTGATTAAAAAAGAAACTTGAGATATTTCTTTTTTAATGAAAATCTTGAGGAAATAGAGGGATATTGGATTGAAAAAGGTACTATTTATGCTAAGTAGCATGAACATTGGTGGTGTTGAAAAATCTTTATTGTCCCTATTATCTGAATTACCTAAAGAAAACTATGAAATTACAGTTCTTTTATTAGAAAAAAAAGGCGGATTTTTAGAATACGTTCCTAGCTGGATAAAGGTAAAAGAAGCGAACTGGTTTAAAACAGTTAAGCCAATTATAATGCAGCCACCTCAACAAACAATAAAGGAATTTTTGAGGAAGAAACACTTTAGTAAAATTCCTACTTTTATTAGTGCATATTTTATATCTAAGTATTTCAATAATCGATATTTATACTATAAAAATGCCTGCATTGATGTCCCAGTAAATGACGATGCCTATGATATCGCTGTTTCATACCAAGGACCAACAGATATTATTGACTTTTATATAGCAAATAAAGTGTATGCAAAAAGGAAAATTTCATGGGTGCATTTTGATGTTTCAAAGCACGAGGTTAATAAAAAACTTTATGCAAAACTTTATAAAAAATTTGATAACATTTTTGCTGTATCAGAGGAAGCAAAACAAAAGTTAATTCAGCAAATTCCTATTGCGGCCAATAAATCTGAGGTATTTATGAACATAGTACAGTCCAACTTAATTAGAGAAATGGCAAAAGAAAAGGTTATATTTGACTATAACTATAAAGGTATAAAAATTGTAACTGTTGGAAGGCTGTCAAGGGAAAAAGGGCAAGATTTAGCCATAAAAGTATTATCAAAATTAAGAAAAAATGGCTATGAAGTGAGATGGTATTGCATTGGAGATGGTAATAGTCGAATGGAATTTGAGGAATTAATAAATAAGTACGAATTAACTAAGCACTTTATACTGGTTGGAACTACCACAAATCCTTATCCATATATTGCTAGTGCGGATCTATACGTACAACCATCTAGACATGAGGGTTTTTGCTTAACTTTAGCAGAAGCCAAGTGTTTAAATAAGCCAATAATTACTACGGATTTTACCGGTGCCTATGAACAAATTCAAGATGGTTATACTGGATTAATTGTGGAGTGTAATGAGAATGCTTTATATAAAAATATTAAATATTTAATTGATAACCCTTCTGAGATGCGAAAATTAACAGTAAACTTAGAGAATTCTAATAAACTCAATGTAAAACAAAGTGTAATTTTATAGAACCAACACAATGTTTTTTAATACTAGAAGTACCAATCGTAAATTTATTTTAAACAACCTATATTAAAAGGATATGTAATGATGAGGATAAACCATTCACTTAAAAATATTTTTATTGGTGTATTTTCCCAATTAGTAATTGTATTCCTTGGTTTTTTATCAAGGAAAATTTTTTTAGATAGTTTAGGAGCCGATTATCTAGGGATTAATGGGTTATTAACTAATGTATTATCGATTATGGCATTAGCTGAAAGCGGCATTGGCATTAGTATCGTTTATAACTTATATAAACCACTTGCAGAAAATGACCATCCAAAAGTTATCGCATTAATACAACTATATAAAAAGGCATATGGAATATTGGCATTAATCGTTTTATTAATAAGTATTATTATATATCCCTTTTTAGATTTATTAATGAAAGACGAGAGCTATATCCCTAACCTTACAATAATTTATTTTCTGTTTGTAATCAAAAATATGATTTCCTATTTAAATGCTCATAAATGGTCATTAATAAATGCTGATCAAAGAGGATATTTAATAGCAAGAATGAATCTAATTTTTCAAATTGCAACTATGGTTATCAGAATATTCATTTTAATTAAGACTGGAAACTATATTCTTTATTTGGGAATAGAACTCTTATTTTATTTACTACAGAATATTGTAAATGGAAGAATAGTTAATAAAAGTTACCCTTATATAAAGACTAAAGAAAAATATAAAATTGATCAAGAAACAAAGAATAATATGGTAAAAAATGTGAAGGCTATGTTTTTACATAATATTGGAGGATATCTAGTATTTGGAACGGATAATATATTAATTTCATCTTTTATTAGTGTTGCAGCAGTAGGACTATATTCAAATTACACTATGATAACTCAACAGTTATCGGCATTAGTTAATCCGATTTTAGGGGGGATTGGTGCAAGTGTAGGAAATCTAATTGCAACGGAAAGCAATGAAAAGAACTACTCCATTTTTAAGGTGTCATTTTTAGTGAATTTTTGGATCTATTCCTTGTGTATTATATTTTTATATAACCTTCTGGAACCATTTATCACGTTATGGCTTGGAAAAAAATATTTGTTAGATAATTTAACTTTTATCTTCATACTAATCAATTTTTATTTATTTGGAATGAGAACTCCAATAGCAACTTTTAAAAATAAAGCAGGATTATTTGTTCAAGATAAGTACGCCCCTCTGATTGAGGGATTTATTAACCTTATTTCATCACTTCTTTTAGTAAAGTTTTTAGGCCTTGTAGGAATTTTTATTGGTACAACTATAAGCACACTATCTACCGTCTTCTGGATTCAACCGATTATTGTATATAAAAATGTATTTAAAAAATCGGTTATTGGCTACTTTAGAATATATGCTTACTTTACTTTCCTTACATTTATAATTTGTTTAATGGTATCAAGAGTCTGTAATATTATAGTTGAGGGTAATGGCTTTTCTTCACTGATTGTTAAAGGAATTGTTTGTTTAGTAATTCCAAATTTAATATACTTAACTCTATTTTATAGAAATGAAGAATTTAAATACTTAAAAAGTGTTATAATAAACGTTTTTATGGGATTTAAAGGAAAAATAAAAGTTAAGGTTAAAGCAAAGGTACCTATGTAAAATACTCGACAATGTTTTCCTCAGATTTAAAATAACAATCATTTACTAAATTAATAGGGTGAACCTAATGCATTACAAAGAACATGGAAAATTGGAAAAGTGGTGAGATTGGAGAGAAAGCCGTTCCAATCATACCTCTTTTAAGAAAGGAGATACAGGTTTACTATCAGGCAGTCAATTTATTGTATATTAGATACTAATAATCTTTAAATGAAGTTGAACTTGTTTGTGTTATCTTGGGCACATTGGATACGAATGCCAGTAAGCTTTTGATTTTATTTGTTACTTACTTTATTAGAATGTATCGGACTTACTTAATGTCATTACGAAAAAAGGTACAAAGTCAAATGATTAAAAGCATCTATCCTCATACGTTATGAGGATAGATGGATTAAAGACTTTTTTAAAATTGAAGAAATTTACTTAACTTAAAATTTTACTAGCTCAATATTCCGAATTTTTTGAATGAAGCTTTTGAACCTAGTAGTTTCCAAACCTGAATATTTCTTTTTGTCCAAACTACGGTACCATCCGTAATTGTCGAGGCAGTACCCCATGATGGTTCTATATTTCCAGTTGTACCAGCTGTTGTACATTCATAGTAGCTTTCAGAAACAGAGGATGGCAAGATTTTGTCTCCAATCGAGTAGGTTGTTTTTGCCTTCCAAGTAGAAATACCAGCAATGTCTTTTACTGTGGAGTATAAAGGATTAGTTGGAAAGTTTGGCATAGTTGACGAGGATTTTGCGTTCCAAACAGTAGAATAATAAATATAACCATTTACTGAAATTTTATCAGAAGTATTATATATCTTTGAAGGCTGCCAAGTAGGATAGGTTTCAGCAAATCCCTCTTTTATACATACCCATCCCATAAAACCATCTGAGGCCATATTCCTGTTTAGTATTTGTTTGCCAAGTTTATAATATCCCGTAGTTGGAACTGTTGTTGACCAATTGTAAGGATCAAGTTCATTTCCAATTGTATTATTTCTGAATAAAGGCATTTGTGTAATATCAACTAAAAAATTAATTGCCCCTTCCAGAGTATTGTTTATAAATGTTATTTCGAATTGGTCACTTGTAGGTATGGGGCTATTTATCGCTTTTATTGCTAAATTTGATTTAAAACGATTCCCATCAACCAATATTTTTCCGCCAGTAACATTATACCAATACCCATCAATAATATTAATAGAACTGGACGTCGCTTTTGTATAGTCAAATAGATTATTTATTAGATCTAATTGAGCTTTGTTTACAGTTGAAAAATAAAATGCAGGATTTGATCCACCATAAAAATAACAATTTACAAATCTCGCTAGCTCGTTGTTGGAAATATTAAATAGATTATAGCCATTCCAGATAAATGTGCATCCAATAAATTCAACATGTTTATTAGGACTTAGTATTCCCGTGTTATTAAATTTACAATTTATATAGGTACCTCTAGGTATTTTTATACCAGCATTATTATTAGGTTTTTTTGTGTTATTGAATAATATATTATTGTATGCCCAACCTTCAGTAGCATTTTCATCACCATTGAAAATGACACTTGATGATGCTAAGAAACCCTCAAATAAACAATTCGCCATTGTTTGTGGATACGTACCTGCTGAAAAGCCTGCTCCGGAAATAGCATTTGAATAATCTGAGTCAACAGTAAATTTACAGTTAGATATTGTGACACTATATGCTTTTGGTCTATTTACACTTAATGAGCTATTTAAGAAAGTATTATTATCTACCAACGCAGGATCTGTAGTTCCATTATTTAAAGTTACTCCGGTCCTGTTAAGGTTATTATTGTCTATAATGCATTCACCATTAATGTTAACACTTGTATCTTTAAAGTAATTTCCATTTATATATAATTTACTCACGCCTGGGTATCCTGTTATTCCAATACCTCTTTCAATTTTATTATTTCTTATGTGGAAATTTTTCCCCTTTACAAATACCAATTGTAAGGGACTATCATGGAGAAAGTTATCTTCAATCCAAAGATTCTGATTTAAGGAATAGTTATCCTCTACATCTAACGCAGCCGAGGGGCCTGTACCACTTATATGATGGATATCATTATTTTTAACCCAGACAAATTTTGCCCCTTGTAATGCCACACCAAGCCTTCTGTTGTGGTGGATATGGCACTTTTCAATAAAAGTAAATTTTGGTATCGTCATACTTCTTAATGTTAGTCCATTACCCGTTGATGATGGAATATTTGCTTGATGCAGTACAATTTTTGCACTTGTTGCCCCATCAGGTAATGGAATTTCATCAAAAAATTCGACGTTTGTTATTGAAGAGTTGTATGTTCCATTAGAATTATAAAAAATGATATCAAATGGTACTGTTCCGTCTATTTCTGAACCTAAAGATTGATAGCTGATGTCTCCATAAACGCCAAAATATTTCCAATTAGTAATTTGAGAGTTTGTTAAATCTATAAAAATGTTTGAACGGATTTTTGTTGAATCAGCTATTAAGCTGCCATCTTTCGTATTTATTGATCCTGATTCAAAGGTAATTTTGTATGATTTAGTAGGGGTAGTCGTAGTGTAAATTGCTCCTCCTGTAGCAAATAAAGACACAGCATCCCCGGTTAGGTCTAAGAACTCGATATTATCGATAGAAATAAAACGTGTATTTGTACCTTCGCCTTTGTTTGAATTAACTACATTTGGAAACAAAATGCCCATTCCCCACTCGTGGGTGGCTGCTTGCCCTGGCGTTGTGTAATCATGGTTATATCTGTCACCTTGGATGATTCCATTTGTAACTCTGGAAAACATTTGGTTTTGTTTGAATGAGATTACAGAATAGGATGCCAGCCCGTTGTTCCGGATTCTTAAGGTAGATCCACCCAAATTCAGAGTCATAAAACTCTGTGGCTGAATGGGGATCGTTTCATCAATTAGATAGACTCCCCTAGGAAACACAAACTCCGTATAACCTTGTTGACTTGCCCAAACAATTGCATTATTGATGCCGTTAGAGTTGTTTGTAGATAATGTTTTGTCTCCAAAATTACTAACAGTATTGGAAACGCCCCAACGGTCCAATTCCAGTACATATGAACTTTGACTAATTTGAGGACTCATTAATATGCCCCCCTAATTTTAACTCTATATTTTAATGATAATTCTTTGACTTTATTTTCGGTAAACTGAATGTTTAGCCCTTTGTGTTCAAGGTAAATAAACATTCGTTATCACCTCCAAATTGATAAAAGTATGCATATGAAATTATATTCAAATAAGGTTGAAATGATTGGACTAATTTCATCAGGAACCCTAATTTTAATAATGAATAAATTGATGAAGGTACCTAATATTGGTAAAATAAATTTAAATTTTACAAGAGTAGGGAGGAATTAAGATTGATGAAAATCGCCTTTATCTCAGATATCCACGGTAATGCAGTAGCTTTAGAAGCAGTTCTTAATGATATAAAGAAAAGAGACCTAGATAAGGTTTTCGTCCTTGGCGATATTTGCTATCGTGGACCAGAGCCCAAACGTTCGCTTGATTTGGTGAGATCGTTAAATACTAAAGTGATAAAAGGTAATGCTGATGAATGGGTTATTCGAGGTATTATGGATGGCGAAGTTCCTGAAAGTGTGAGCAAAATGATGAGTAAGGAGCGTGACTGGATTTTCTCACATTTAGATGATACTGATATTACCTATTTACAGGAGTTACCTTCAGAATTGAATTTGAAAATTGAAAATGTAAAAATTCATGCCTATCATGCTACTCCTAATAGTTTATTTGAAGTGGTCCTTCCTAATGAGAGTGATGAAAATGTAAAAGGAAAAATGATGACAGAAGATGCTGATCTTTATGTCTATGCACATATTCATAAACCATTTATAAGGTATATTGATGGAAAATGTATAATGAATATTGGAAGTGTCGGGCTTCCTTTTGACGGATTAACAATGGCTTCCTATGCCTTGATTGAGATAGAATCATCCTTTTATCAAGCATCCATTGTGCGTGTTAAATATGATCTAGATAAGGTAATTGAACAGTTTAGTGTGTCAGATTATCCGAATAAAGAGAAGATGATAAAGGTCATACTTGAGGCGAAGATATAAAGTAGTGGGGCATGAATTATTTGTCCTTTCTTTAATGGCTAGTGGGTATTTTGTCGAATAATTGTTCTTTAAAAAGCACGACTTTTGACTTATAATTATCTTAATAAAGAACGTTCTTTTAAGATTACCATTTTGATTAAGTGAATATTAAAGATGAAGGGGAGTAAACAATGCCAACTGCAATTAATTATTCTAAACCAAAGATTCTAAGCCACCAACCGTTACGTTTCGAAACTGCTCAAAGCTGGAACCCAGGGAAAGGGAATCATGACCATCCTGGTACAGGGAATGACGGTGTCAAATTCCCGGTTGAAACGAATCCTAATCCACAGCCGTGTGGGGCGGGGCAACCTGGAAATGGCAATAAAAATGGAAACGGTAATGGTAATGGAAACATTGGCCAAGGACAATGTAATCCTAAAGTAAACTAAAATACAAAAAGTAAATGTTTGAAGAGGACAAGTATAGATTTGTCCTCCTCACTCATTTTAACGAATATATTAATGGGAGATTTATATGAAAACCATTTATACTAAAATCGGTGACTTTCTCATCCAAATAAATTTCGAGTCAAAACAACTTGGCCGTTTTTTTGAAAAGAATTTCAATATACATGAATTAGAGACAGTGCAAAAAACAGATCTAGAAATTAATATAAAAGATGGCTATGGTGTACCTTTTCAAGATTATCATGTAGATATTTCTAAGAGAGACAATCAAATTATTTTTCAAAGGGCAGACTATTCAATCAAAGTAGAGGATCAGTACCGTTCTGCAACTATTTCAGTTTATAATCAACTAGCTTTAAAACATGCGTTAACCAATTTATTTAGTTCTTTCATTGTGCATCACAATTGGGGGTTATTAATTCATTCCTCTTGTGTCATTGAAAATGAAGGGGCGCATATTTTTGCAGGACAATCAGGTGCTGGTAAGTCGACAGCTGCTAAACTTTCATTTCCAAGAGAGCTGCTTTCAGATGAGGCGACGCTTGTGAAGATAACCTCTGAAGGAGGTATAGTATATAATTCACCTTTTCGAAGTGAAATAGAAGCGAAACCAATTGATCAGGTTGAGAAGTTAAAAAGCATCCAAATTTTACATCAGGCCCTGCAGAATAGTCGTATGTTGATTCCAAAGTCTGACGCTTTCCTTCAATTAATGGATAAGGTGTTTTATTGGCCACATAGTAAGGAAGAACTGAAAACCATCAGTGATTTGTTACTTCTCCTTGTTAAAAACACACCAGTTTATGAACTTCATTTTGTAAAAGACAATTCATTTTGGAAACTAATTTCTTAAATTTATAGAGATTGAACGATATTTTTTTTGGTTTTGGTGTTCAAAATAACGAACATCAATGTATTTATATTAAACACTTATACTTTGAAGGTAGATAGGGGCTGATGTTAATGAGCACACAATATATTCAAAAAATAGATTGTGAAGTGACAGAGCTGGATGGAGAATGGATTCTATTAAATTCCAATCAGTTTACCATCACGAAATTAAATCATCTGGGCGGTTTTTGCTGGTCACTTTTAAAGGAGATTCAAACAGTAGAGTCGCTAACGAATGCTGTGTTAGCAAAGTTTGCACCCACACAAAGTGAGAATCAAGTAAAACAGGACATTGAAGATTATTTAGACAATCTCATTCAATGTGGGCTGATTGAACATGTTGGTTGACCACTCAACCCTTTATCTGTTAAAAACGAGTATCACGAGGGATGGTTGGCTGGAATTACCGGCTATTGGTAATAGTATGTTTCCTTTTATCCGGCAAGGAGATCTTTGTCGGTTCTCTCTTTGTGATCTTTCTACCATTAAAAAGGGAGATGTCCTTTTATTCTACTCACAAACTGGTCGATTGATTGCTCATCGTTTTGTCAGAAAAGAACATAATCTGTATGTATTAAAAGGGGATACCAATTTAGGGTTTGACCAGCCAATTGAGGCAGATCGAATTCTTGGTAAGCTTGCTCAGGTGAAGAAACAGCATGTCCGATTGTCCTCGAATCATCTTGTATTACGAATATGGAGTAAAACAATCCTAGCATTTCCTATACTATCAGCCATTTTGCGGCAATTTCTAAATAAAAAGACTAGATTTCAATTTTAGATAATGATGGAGTGTCCAAACCATGAAGAACCAGATTGATTCACTCATGAAACAGTATTTCTCACTAAAGGATATGCGCAAGGCGTTTTCTTTTGTGCTGCCGTTTATTTTAAAAAGATGGAAGGCCTATGTCTTAATTCTTCTATTATTAGGGGTAGATATTTATTTAACGATTGCGTTTGCAAAGTTTTATGGTGAGCTTACCGATGCCGCGATTCATGGTGGATATAAGCAAGTGTTATCATTCATTCCATATGGAGTATTATTGATTTTCATAAGCATTGTTTCAAATGTTTCCTATACGTACTGCAATATGATCGCTACTAATGGGGTCAAAATGGAGCTGAAAAATCACTTTTTTAACCATGTATTAAGGCTGCCTGCTGGCCAAATATCCAATTATCGGTCAGGTGAATTGATGTCACATTTTTCCAATGACATTCATGGAGTTGACGGGATAATCGGAAGTAGTTTAATAAGTCTTATTAGACTGCCAATTATTTATGTAGTTGTATTTATTTACCTTGTCAATATTAATTTTACTTTATGCCTGGTTAGTTTAATCGTAGCTCCAATAGCAGCCCTTTCCGGCCTGGTATTTGGGTTATTGCTGCGGAAAAATGGCAGATTGATTCATAAGCTGATTGGAGAGATAAACAGCCATCTAAGTGAAACTTTTCATGGGTTTAACGTCATTCGTTCCTTTACTTTAGAAAAACTTCAATATAAAAGATATGAAAAGCAAAATAGGGAGTTATATCAATTAGAATTAGAAAATGCAAAGCTGCAAAACTGGTATTATACAGGGGAAAGAATTGTTGGCTATATTACGTTTATTATTAATCTAACGGTTGGGGCACTATTTGTATCAAATGGACAATTAACGGTTGGGGCATTGTTAACCTTTCTTAATTTGGTGAACCATTTATTTTATCCCATAACCGGTATGGCTAACGTTTGGGCAGGCTTTCAACGGTCTGTCGCAGCTCTTGAAAGAGTATTAAATGTGTTTGAAAAACCAGCAGATGTATCAGAACTGCCTTCATTCACTGATTCAAGAGATCTCACTGGTACCATTGAATTTAACAACGTTACTTTTGGTTATTTGAAAAATAAACATGTATTTGAGGACTTTAATCTGGAAATTCCTAATGGAAAAGTGGTGGCTTTGGTTGGACCAAGCGGAGCCGGTAAAAGTACCATCTTTAATCTTTTGCAAGGATTTTACAAGCCGCAAGCGGGGGATATACGAATTGATGGAAAGTCCATTAGGGATTTAACGGCATCCCAATTAAGAAGCGCGATCGCTCTAGTCCCGCAGGAATCATTTTTATTCTCCGGAACGGTGAAGGAGAATTTAATGATTGCTCGGCCGAATATTACTGAAAAAGAGATGGTCGAGGCTTCCATTAAAGCTGAGTTGCATGATTTTGTGCTGTCACTTCCAAATGGATATGACACCGAAATTGGCGAAAATGGAGTAAAGCTGTCTGGTGGTCAGAAACAACGGGTGGCGATTGCCCGGGCAATTCTTAAGGACGCTCCTATTCTATTACTGGATGAGGCGACCTCTGCTTTAGATGGAGAAACCGAATTTTATGTAAAAGAGGCTCTGGATGAATTGATGAAGGGCCGGACGACAATCGTGATCGCCCACCGTTTGACGACAATTCAACATGCTGACATGATCATGGTAGTGGATGATGGAAGAATTGTGCAGCAAGGAACACATGAGGAGTTAATGAGACTACCAGGTCTTTATCGCAACTTAAATGAAACGAGCTTCCATTCTAAAAAGCCGTTATCCTTGGTGAAGGAGGGATGAGGATGTGTCTTGAATTAGTGAGTATTCTCTATGATTCTAATAAACTTCTCCCTCGTGAGGCTTCATTTTATCAAAATGCTATTCAGGCTATTGAGGAAGATGGAACCTCTTCACAGTTTTATTTTTTGCTGAAGCAGCAGGGAAAGCTTGACCAGACACCTGCTTTTTTCCAACAGTTTTTAAAACAACAATATGAGCAAAGTTTGTTTCTAAACCTATTTATAAAACAGCAAACAGAGCAACTGTTAAAATGCTTTGAGAGTCAAGAGATTGCTGTAATTCCGTTAAAAGGTGTTTATTTTGCAGAAAAATACTTTGGGCATACCGGGGCCCGGGCTACTTCTGATATCGATCTGCTCATCAAACAAGGTGATGTTAGCAAAGCAATTCAGCTAATAAATTCATTGGGTTTTTATGTGGAGGAGGAGCAAATCCCAGGTCATTTTCATTGCAGTTTTAGTAAGCCGTTGCCGAATTCCACGATTCCTTTGGTAGTTGAATTGCATTGGAGTTTGGTTAAAGAGCAAACATCTAGATTTTCAATTGAGGATCTCTGGCAGCAGGCAACTCACATTGGCCAGTCTAAGTATATCTCCGAACTGTCACCAAACCATACCTTTTATATGATTTGTCTCCATGGTTGGCGACATAACATGAATTCAATGAAGTATTTTTTTGATATCCTTCAAGTAATTCAGCATGACCGTCAAGAACTGGATCTTGTTGAGATATTTCAGTTGGCGCAATCACATGAAACCTTTAAACGAATGCATCGTACCTTATCAATAGTGTATCAGCAGTTTCCATTTTTAGAGATTATGATGAAATATCCCTTGAAAAAGAGACGGACCTTATGGGCATATCGTCCTGTAAAGGGATTTAAGATGTATTTGGACTTTTTGGATTATCAATTTTTAAGTTATGACAAAGTTAAACATAGTGTGATCGAGCTTGGTAACTGGCTGTGGCCTTCTAAATATGAAATGTCCAATGAGTTGGATCTTCATGCACAAGGGGCATCTGAAGGGAAAATGCTGTTAACTTTATATAAAAAGAGAATATCGGGGATTTTTAATAGGGTGTCTAAAAGTTTATAAGACACCCTTTATGTTGTTAACTGGAATACCGTAATCTCCGGTCTGCAAAAAAGGCGGATTGGCAGGTTCGTGGTACCGATGCCACGATTAACATACAGAGGTATTTTTGTTTCCCCGATATGGTATAGCCCATCTACATAGTGAATGGCCATTTTTTGTCTAATAAGTGGGCCGTAGAAAGGTAGTCTAACTTGTCCTCCGTGAGAATGGCCTGAAAACTGGGCCTTGATAGGGTATTTAGCGATTTGACTGGCAATGTCAGGTTCATGGGCAAGGAATAAAACACAATCTTGCTCGGACAAGCCTTCCACTGCCTTTCGGATATTCGGAAAACCATACATTACATCATCAATGCCTGCAATATATAGGCGATCCTGATTAACTTTGATGACATCATGTTTATTTTCTAGGACGCTGAATTCTGCGTTCTGTAATACTTGGATTATACGGTTCTTGATTGACATATCATGATTACCAATCACAGCCCATTTTCCGTGCGCTGCCTTTAACTCTTGAAGGTAGGAAATGTATCGTTCAGGCTCCATATTTCCCGCCTGGATTAAATCCCCAGTAAAGAAAATCAGATCCGGTTTTAATCGGTTGATTTTCTTAATTACTAGTTTAAAATCCTCAATATCATAATAAAACCCCAAATGAGTGTCACTGAATTGAACAATTCTCCACCCATCGAAAGCCTTTGGCAAATTCTTTACCTTCAATTGAATTTCCTTGATCTGATACCAAAAACGTTCAGCCTTAAACGAGTAAGCACCAGTAAGGGCGCTTGCGGCTAGCAAACCAATCGACCATTTCCCGGATTTTTTTAGAAAAGATCGGCGGTTCAACTTTTCTGTATTACGTTGCAGGTCATTCATTGGAGACTCCTTTTTCATAACAGAATGTTCCTTATAAAGAACATTATAGAATAATCGGTAAGGTTTCACAAATATGGACCGGTTTTAATCGTTCTTAGTTTACAGGGGTGGCTCCAATCAGCACATTTTCATCACTATAAAAACGGACAGATAGAGAGTTTCTATCAGCCCTATCTCATTAGAAAAACAAATAGATGGTTAGTTAAAAAGAGTGCCCAAACTCCAAATTGGACACCCTCCCAAATTCCTTATGAGTTTAAACAAAACACCGTAATCTCCGGCCGACAAAATAATCTTAATGGTAATCCAGTGGTCCCGATCCCCCGATTCACATATAAAGGCATTTTATTTTCCCCAACATAATAAAGCCCTTCCGGATACTTATTTGACATATTATGTTTGGTAAGTGGACCTAGATAGGGAAGCCGCACCTGTCCGCCATGGGAATGGCCGGAGAATTGGGCACTAATGGGATAACTGCTGCTGAAGATGGCAAAGTCAGGCTCATGTGCCAACAGGAATATACAATCATCTTCAGAAAGTCCCTCAAGTGCTCTATCGAGATTTGGATACCCGCGTACCACATCATCAATGCCCGCGATATAAAGCTGTTCATGGCCTGCTTCAACCACACCAAAATCATTATTTAATACTGTAAACTGGGATTCTTCCAACAATTGAGTCACACGATATTTATGGTGAATATCATGGTTCCCCAGAACAGCCCATTTTCCTCCTCGTCCTGACTTCAGCTCTTGGAGTATAGAAAAATAGCGTTCGGGTGTTTTCGTTCGGATGTCAATCAGATCTCCGGTGAAGATGAGGATATCTGGCTGCAAGTTATTAATCATCTTAACCAATGGTTTGAAATCTTCGACGCCAAAAAAATATCCCAAATGGGTATCGCTAAATTGGACAATTCGCCAACCCTCGAACGCCGAGGGAAGGTTTTTTATCTGCAAAGAAATCTCTTTTATTTCGTACTTAAACCGTTCCACTTTGTATGAATAGGCACCAACGAGTGCACCGGCGGCAAGTAAGCCCATTGCCCATTTATCTGAATTTTTTATAATCTGATCGGTTATCCGTTGTATGTGACTCATATAGGGCTCCTTATAAACAGAAATTTTCTCTCTAATGGGAAAGGCGGGTTTCCCACAAATCTATAATATCCTACTGCTTTTAGTCAAATTATATTCACCTATTTTCATATTCGCTGAAGTGAATGTTTGGTATGATGAAAATTGGAGAGACATGTTAACAATGGGAGGATTGAGAATGAAAGTTGCTGTAGAAGAGGTTGGTCAAGTTAATCAAAAAAACGTCCATTCATACACATTACTGAACGATAATGGGATCGAAATCCGCTGTCTCGATTACGGCTGCCACATCACGAAAATCTTTGTTCCTGACCGAGATGGTAATAAGGAAAATATTGTCCTGGGTTATGAAACGCTTGAAGACTATGTTTCTGATAACAGTTTCTTTGGCTGCGTTGTTGGTCGTGTCGCCGGCCGCATTAAAGGCGGTACGTTTGAAATCGATGGGAAGACCTATCCTTTGGCGAAAAACGAAAATAATAACCACATTCACGGGGGCGTAAATGGGTTTAATCGGGTGGTTTGGGATGCAGATCCATTCGATACGGAGCAAGAAGTAGGTGTTCGTTTTTCCTATTTAAGCCCAAATGGAGAAGAAGGCTATCCGGGAAATATAAATATTATGGTGACCTACACATTAAATAACAAAAATGAATTAAACATTCATTATTCCGCCATCTCTGATGAAAAAACAGTATTGAATATGACGAATCATTCCTATTTTAATTTAAGCGGGAATGTAAAACGAGATATCTGTGATCATACTCTTACTGTAAAAAGTGATCAATATCTGCCATTAAATGAGGAACTTCTACCGACTGGTGAACTCGCTTCTGTCAATGGTACACCATTTGATTTTACCAGTGAGAAATTCATTCGTACGGGGATGGAAGCTGATCATCCGCAGAACATACTGGCGGGTAAAGGCTATGACCACCCGTTTGTTTTACATACACATCATAATGAGGAGATTATTCTTAAAGACCAGGAAAGTGGTAGATTTTTAACAATAGAAACGGATGAGCCTGCCGTCGTAATATATTCAGGAAATCAAATTAGCTCAGAAGGGAAAATTCTAGGGGTTCCTTCCCGCAAATATTTGGGGATTTGTTTTGAGACACAAGGACTTCCGGATGCCATTCATCATCCACATTTCCCGCAATGGATTATCGAGCGGAATCAAGAATACCATTCCTCAACAACATATAGATTTGGGACATTTGACAAAAATATTCAAAAAAGAGGATAAGCACATTTGCTTATCCTCTTTATCTATACACATTCAAAAACTTCACACAAACCGGATAGGGCACGACGATATCAGAATCAATTAAGGTAAGTCGTCCTGAATCAGCATCCCGGGCATAAAGCACAAGATTGCTGGATTCCTGATTCGATCCGACGATGAATTTTTCAGAAGGATCTAACGCGAAATCCCTTGGCCAATCCCCTTCAGAGGAAGTGTGCTCCACAAATGTAAGCTCACCAGTGTCCCCCTTCACACTAAAAACTGCGATGCTGTTGTGTCCACGATTTCCTGCATAAACATATCGACCGTCAGAAGAAATATGAATCGCGCTGCCTTGGTTATTTTCTTTGAAATCTTCGGGAAGCGTAGATATGTATTGCTTTTCGGAAAAATGACCATTTTCCGGATGGTAGGTTAATACGATCACTTCTGAGCTGAATTCCGTCATGATATACGCGTATTTTCCATTAGGATGGAACGTGATATGGCGTGGGCCGCTGCCTGCTTTTAATGGTAATAGGTTTACTTTTGTCAAAGTACCATCTTCCGCTACCTTATAGGTAACAAGAGCATCAATTCCTAACTCGACAGCCACTACATACTTTTCATCCGGTGTCATTCCGGCAAAGTGAGTGTGGGCTTTGTCTTGTCGTGGATCTGGTCCTCGGCCTTCATGCTTGATAACCGAAACTGCCGGTGAAACGGAGCCATCTTCTTTAAGAACATAAGATTCAATCGTTCCTTTGTGATAATTTGCTGAAAAAGCAAAATGACTTTTACTATCAACACTCACGTAGCATGGTGATGCTCCATCGAGCACTTCCTTATTAATCGGAGTTAATTTGCCATCTTCCGTAATAGAAAAAGAAGCAACCCCGCCGTTTGAGCCTTCCTTAGCAACAGAGTATAAGAAGCGATGATCCTTAGTGATATTCAAATAGGTAGGGTTTTCTAATTCAGCGGCAACCTGAACGTTTTCGATTTTTCCTTCAGGATTTAAATGGAAAGAGTAGATGCCCTTGCTGTCGCCTTTCGTGTATGTACCAATATAACCAATATAGTTTTTAGTCATGTTTGGGCTCCTTATTGTGAATTTCTAAACATTATTATACTATTCCTACTTTATTTTTATTAATAATGTGCTCACTAAAAAGAATGGTGAATTTGTTGTAGCTAAATTTTATGCTAGCATATAAAATTAATAGTAATTGGTAAAGTCGGAAGTGAGGATTGATCATGTTAAATGGGCGGCAAACTGTGATCATACGTGAATTAATGAAAGCGGACTCTCCTGTTACAAGCGATTATTTGGCCAAAGTGTTAGACGTAACTTCCAGGACCGTTCGCAATGATATTAAAGAACTAGAAGCGAATGTTAAAGATATTGGAGCGTCCATTAAATCAATACGGGGAACAGGATATCAATTGTTTATCCACGATGAGCAATTGTTTCGCCATTTTCTCCAAGATATCGTTGGTCATGATCAGGATCACTCTGGAAAGATTCCGACATTGCCCGAAGAACGTGTTCATTATATTGTGAAGCGGCTACTTTTAACTGAATATATTAAATTGGATGATTTAGCAGAGGAATTATACATTAGCAGGTCCACTTTACAAAATGACTTTAAAGAAGCCAAAGAAATTTTCAAACGGTACGGAATTAAGGTGGAGAAGCGGTCTAATTTTGGGTTGAGATTGATAGGTTCAGAATTCAAATTGCGCCTATGTATTGCTGATTATGCTTTTGCGGATATTGAGTCTGAATTTGATATGATCCTTAAGGATAATCCAGTTTTTGCTGGTGTTGATTTAAACGGTATAAAGTCAATCATCTTAACTCATATTGGAAATCACCAAATCGTCCTATCTGATATAGGCTTAACTAACCTCATCATTCATATTGCCATTTCCTATAACCGAATTAAAAGTGAAAAATATGTCACCTTATATAACAATGAATTGGCAGACTTAAAGACTACCGAGCAATATGAGGTTGCCAAAGAAATTGTCCATGATCTTGAAATAGAACTACATATCCGTTTTCCAGAGCAGGAGATTGCTTATATCACCATCCACTTGCTGGGAACGAAAATGATTACAGCCCTTCATTTGAATGATCAAGAGGTCCAGAGCTTCATCGAAGAGCAGATTTATGATGTCGCAAAGGTTGTCTTAGAAACGATTGATCAGGAGCTTCATTTAAACATAAAGGACGATCAGGAACTTTTTCTGTCGATCTGCCTCCACTTAAAACCGGCGATTCATCGAACCCAATATGGGATTAACTTGCCAAATCCGTTACTAGAGGAAATCAAAACGAATTATCCTGCAGCATTTCAGGCATCTGTGATCGCAGGAATGGTGTTAAAAAAACTGCTTGATATAGAAATTAATGAAAATGAAATGGGCTATTTGGCGCTCCATTTAGGGGCTGCTATTGAAAATAGAAAGAATATGGACCAGCCAAAGAAATGTATGATTGTTTGTGCATCTGGAGTGGGGAGTGCCAGACTTCTTGCTACTAAAATTGAGGCAAAATTCGGTTCAAGAATTGAAATTGTGGGTACCACAGAATTCTATAAGATCAATCAAATTCCGTTAAACAACTTAGACTTCCTCATCAGTACCATCCCTATTCCGATGCAGTTGCCAGTGCCAGTGATTCATGTAAAAACCATTCTAGGCGGTGGCGACTTTGAAAAAATTGAACAGTACCTAGGCATTGAGGTCAATCAAAAAGGGAACTATATTCGCGAAGAATTAGTTTTTCTGCGTCAGCATTTGGAAACAAGAGAAGATGTCTTACATTTTGTGGTCAAGCAGCTAAAAAAATTGGGTCTTGTAAATGATCTATTTCTCAAAAGTGTTTTAGAGAGAGAAGAATTGTCGCCAACAAGTTATGGGAACTTTGTCGCGATTCCTCACCCTCTTACCCCGCAGACTGATTCTACCTTTTGGGCCATTTGCACCCTGCAAAAGCCAATTGACTGGGGCGGAAAAAGAGTGCAGTTTATCTGCCTATTAAGTGTTGAAAAGAATAGCTCAGGTGATTTGCAAAAGATGTATGACCTATTAATCAATATCATTGATAACGGCCAAGTGGTTCAGCAATTGTTAAAATGTAAAACATACCAAGAGTTTGCGTCTGTTTTTCAAAAAAATAATGAAATGGTGAATTAGAACGATGAATATTTTATTATGCTGTTCCGTTGCGATGTCTACGAGTTTATTAGTATCAAAAATGAAAAAAAGCGCTAGCGAGAGAGGCATTGAATGTCATATTTGGGCCGTGCCCATAGATGTGGTAAAAAGGGAAATCTGTACTGCAGATGTCCTGCTGCTAGGACCACAAGTTAGGTATATGCTGCCTGATTTTAAAGAACTTTGTGATAAAAAAGGGATTCCTGTTGATGTGATTGATATTGTGCATTATGGCATTTTTAATGGGAAGGAAGTACTTGATTCTGCCAT
The DNA here is from genome assembly GCF_051233465.1 of Neobacillus solisequens. Classification (NCBI taxonomy): domain Bacteria; kingdom Bacillati; phylum Bacillota; class Bacilli; order Caryophanales; family Bacillaceae; genus Neobacillus; species Neobacillus solisequens. The sequence goes on from NZ_JBKFGJ010000010.1 coordinate 73,123, forward strand.
TAAATTAATAGAGTCGTCTAAAAGAGGGTGAACAAAGTCGTTCAGCTTCTTTTTTTATCGGAATAAATGTAAGCGTTTCCTATTGTCAGTCTATTTTGAACAACCATTTCCGTTGCGTAACGGAAAAAGGTTATGTGTAAATGTAAGCGCTTTTCTAATAGAATAAAGACATCAAGAGAGGAAGCACAAAGTACTACAAACGGTAGTACAAAAATCCCGAAATTATCTCATATCTTTTAGTTTGCAAACTTCTCTTGAACATCACGATTAAACATCAATTAAAACACTTTAGGAGGGTTTTTAATGAATATCTTATTATGTTGTGCAGCAGGAATGTCTACAAGTCTATTGGTAACTAAAATGGAAGCAGCAGCAAAAGACCAAGGGATCGAAGCTAAAATTTGGGCTGAAAGTGCGGATGCAGTAAAAAGCCATATCGACAACGCTGATGTGTTATTGCTTGGACCACAAGTTCGCTACTTACTTCCACAAATGAAAAAACTTGGTGAGGAAAAAGGTATTCCAGTTGATGCCATCAATCCAGTACACTACGGAATGTGTAATGGTGCGGAAGTGTTAAAAACGGCTCTTGCTTTAATTAAAAAATAAGGAGGGACTTACATGAATAAATTCCTGAGTTTTTTAGAGAAGTACTTTATGCCAGTTGCCGGTAAATTAGCCGCGCAAAGACATTTGCAAGCGCTTCGTGACGGTATCATTCTTGCAATGCCAATGATCATCATCGGTTCATTCTTCCTGATTTTAGGTTTCTTGCCATTCCCGCACTACTCTGAATTTATGGCTGGTATTTTTGGAGACCAATGGTTGACGAAATTATTATACGCCAATGATGCAACTTTCGGAATGATGGGTCTCATCGCAGCTTTTGGTATTGCATATCGTTTAGCTGAAAAGTATAACTTGGATGGTGTTACAGCAGGGGTTATCTCCCTATGTGCATTCTTGGTTGCCACTCCATTCCATGTGACATTCACTCCAGAAGGAGCAAAAACAGCTGTTGAAGTGGGCGGTGCCATCCCAGTAGCTTATATGGGAAGTAAAGGTTTGTTCGTTGCCATCTTAATTGGTTTATTCTCTACTGAAGTTTATAATTTTATTGTTAAGAAAAATATTGTCATTAAAATGCCTGATGGGGTTCCACCGGCTGTCAGCAAATCCTTCGTTGCTTTAATTCCAGGTTTTATTGTGATCACAATTATTTGGCTTATCCGTTTAGTCATTGAGTATTTTGGAATTTCCAGCATTCACGATATCGTAGCACTTGTATTAGGCAAGCCGCTGGGTTTATTGGGCGGAACATTACCAGGTACGATTATCGCACTATTCTTGGTTCAATTACTTTGGTCTGCAGGTTTGCACGGTATGAACATCGTTGGAGGCGTTATGTCGCCAATTTGGTTACAAGCTACTGCTGAAAACATGGAAGCGTTTAAATCAGGGCATGAATTACCACATATTATTACCCAGCAGTTTGTTGAAGTATTTGTAAACATGGGTGGTTCTGGTGCAACATTCGGACTTGTCATGATTATGTTAATGTGGTCTAAGAGTAAGCAAATGAAACAACTTGGTAAGCTAGCCTTACCTCCAGGCGTGTTCATGATCAACGAACCAATTACATTCGGTATGCCAATTGTAATGAACGCTTTAATGATTATTCCATTCATTTTAGCACCAATTGTAAACGCTATTACAACATATATCGGTATGGATTTAGGCTTAGTTGCAAAACCAGCGGGTATTGCCATCCCTTGGACAACACCTCCAATCATCGGAGGATACTTGGCAAGTGGCGGTCACATTTCCGGTGCACTAATTCAAGTTTTCAACATCGTTCTTGACTTATTAATCTATCTTCCATTCTACAAAATGTGGGATAAGCAATTATACACTCAAGAAAAGAGCTTTGAATCAGATCAAAAAGCCATTTAATTTTACAGAACTATTTACGCCAAAAGCCCCACTATTGATTAGTGGGGTTTAGGCAACACAGGAGGATATTATAATGGAAAACCTAGAATCGATTATCTTTCAAATTATTTTACACGGGGGAAATGGCAAAAGCAGCTCCATGGAAGCTATCTATGCGGCCAAAGAAGGAGATTTTAAAACAGCACGTGAAAAATTACAGGAAGCTGTTGATGCTCTAAATGAAGCTCATCATATCCAAACCTCTTTAATTCAAGGTGAAGTAAGGGGTGAAAAAACAGAAGTATCACTGCTCATGGTTCATGCTCAGGATCACCTCATGAATGCGATCACTATTAAGGATATGGCTACAGAATTTGTTGATCTTTATGAGACAGTAAAGCAAAGCGGAGGTGTCAAAGCATGACGAAAGGAATCAAAATCGTCACTATAGGCGGAGGGTCCAGCTATACTCCTGAATTGGTAGAAGGTTTTATTAAACGATATGATGAACTACCTATTCGTGAACTTTGGCTGGTAGATATTCCTGCCGGAGAAGAAAAGCTGAACATTGTAGGTGCTTTAGCCAAGCGTATGGTTGAAAAAGCGGGTCTTCCGATTGAGGTTCATTTAACATTAGACCGTCGTGAAGCATTAAAAGGCGCAGACTTTGTTACTACACAATTTCGTGTAGGGCTATTGGATGCACGTGCAAAAGACGAGCGCATCCCATTGAAAAACAACGTGATTGGTCAAGAAACAAACGGTCCAGGCGGATTGTTCAAAGGATTAAGAACAATTCCAGTCATTCTGGATATTTGCAAGGACATCGAAGAATTATGTCCTGACGCATGGCTCGTTAACTTTACCAATCCTGCCGGAATGGTGACAGAAGCCGTTTTACGTTACAGCAACATAAAAAAAGTTGTTGGATTATGTAACGTGCCTGTTGGAATTAAGATGGGCATTGCTCAAGCACTTGATGTTACATCAGATCGCATTCATGTAGATTTTGCCGGTCTTAACCATATGGTATATGGTTTGGACGTCTACCTAGATGGAGTTAGCATTCTAGATGAAGTAATTGAAAAATTAGCGAATCCCGATCATTCTATGACCATGAAAAATATTGCGGCTCTTGGCTGGGAACTGGATTTCCTTCGCGGTTTAAAAGCGATTCCTTGTCCATATCACCGCTATTACTACAAAACAAGCGAAATGCTTGAAGAAGAATTAGAAGCTGCCGCCACAAAAGGAACTCGTGCTGAGGTAGTAAAGCAAGTTGAAAAAGAATTATTTGAACTTTACAAGGACCCTGAGTTAGCGATCAAACCGCCACAATTAGAGCAACGCGGTGGGGCATACTACAGCGATGCCGCATGTAACCTAATTAATTCTATTTACAACGACAAGCGTGATATTCAGCCTGTTAACACCAGAAACAATGGCGCTATTGCCAGCATTGCAGATGATTCCGCAGTCGAAGTGAACTGTATTATTACAAAAGATGGTCCAAAGCCAATTTCTGTGGGTGACCTTCCTGTTGCGGTGAGAGGTCTGGTGCAACAGATTAAATCGTTTGAACGTGTTGCTGCAGAAGCAGCTGTTACCGGCGATTATCATACAGCATTATTGGCGATGACAATTAACCCATTGGTTCCATCTGATAAGATTGGCAAACAAATTTTAGACGAAATGCTCGAAGCTCACAAAGAATATCTTCCCCAATTTTTTCAGAAAGTAGAAATGTAACAATATAGTTCCGGTGAATTTCTCGCCGGAACTTCCTTATGATTGATGTGATTACATAGAAAAGGGAGAGTTGTTAATGATACATGATAAGCTATTTCCATTTCCGCAAAACTTTTTATGGGGTTCCGCATCTGCTGCCTATCAGGTAGAAGGTGCATGGGATGAAGATGGCAAAGGCCCATCGAACTGGGATCTATTTGTCCGTATTCCTGGAAAAACATTTAAAGGAACAACTGGTGATGTTGCTGTAGACCATTACCATCGCTATAAAGAGGATGTGCGGCTGATGGCCGAAATGGGATTGAAGGCATATCGTTTTTCAGTGGCATGGACTCGAATTTTTCCTAAAGGCAAAGGGGAAGTAAACGAAAAGGGAATCCAGTTTTATAATGATTTAATCGATGAATTAGTTGTCAATAAAATTGAACCTATTTTAACGATCTACCATTGGGATCTTCCTCAGGCGCTACAGGATGAGTATGGCGGCTGGGAATCACGCCAAATCGTAGAGGATTTCACTAATTACGCAGTTACATTATACAGACATTTTGGGGATCGGGTTAAGTATTGGGTTAGTTTAAATGAGCAAAATATTTTTACAGGCTTAGGATACAGAATGGCCCTTCATCCGCCGGGATTGAAAGATGATAAGCTGTTCTACCAGGTTAACCATTATGCGAATTTGGCCAATGCCAGCGCGATTAAAGAGTTCCGTAAATATGTACCAGATGGAAAAATCGGACCGAGCTTTGCCTACTCTCCTGCATATGCTGCTTCTTCTAAGCCAGAAGATATCTTGGCTGCAGAGAATGCCGAGGAGATTAACAACCATTGGTGGATGGATGTCTACGCTTTGGGAGAATATCCGCAGGCGGCATGGAACTATTTACAAAGCAAGGATCTTGCCCCAATCGTTGAAAGTGGAGACTTGGCTTTATTAAAAGAAGGCAAGCCGGACTTCATGGGGGTTAACTACTATCAAACCACAACCTATGAAAAGAATCCGTTAATAGGCGGTGTAACAGAAGGGCACTTTAATACTACCGGGAAAAAAGGCACCTCAAAAGATACCGGGATCCCTGGAGTTTTTAAAACCATCAAAAATGAAAATCTTGAAAGAACCAACTGGGATTGGAACATTGACCCTACCGGATTGCGCATCGGACTGCGCCGCATCACAAATCGCTACAAATTACCCATTTTAATCAGTGAAAATGGCTTGGGTGAGTATGACAAAGTAGAAGATGGGGATATCATCAATGATGATTACCGTATTGATTACTTGAAATCACACTTAAAAGCGGTGCAGGAATCGATATCTGACGGAGTTGACATGCTAGGATACTGCACTTGGTCGTTTACCGATTTATTAAGCTGGTTGAATGGCTTCCAAAAACGCTATGGCTTTGTCTATGTCAATCAGCACGAGGAAGGCGAGCATGACTTGCGCCGAATTAAGAAGAAAAGCTACCATTGGTATAAAGAAGTTATCGAAAAAAATGGTGACAATCTTTGATTGACAGTGAAACGCTTTCATAACTATGATTAAACAGGAGGTAATAAATATGACACAAAAAACATTTACTGTAATCGACCAGGCTGGTATCCATGCCCGTCCTGCAACTGTTTTAGTTAGTACTGCATCAAAATTCAAATCTGAGGTATCTTTAACTTACAAGGAAAAGCAAGTTAACCTCAAATCTATTATGGGTGTTATGTCACTTGGTATTCCAAGTGGAGCACAAATCACGATCAACGCTCAAGGCGAAGACGGCGATGCATGTGTACAAGCACTTGAGGATGTATTGAAAAAAGAAGGATTAGCTAACTAATAATGATTCCCCCTCACAACGTTATATAACGGTTATGTGAGGGGGTTCATTTTTGTATCAATAGAAAGGGTGGAGACCATGACACAAAAGCAAATGATTTTCTTTGATATAGACGGCACCCTGCTTAATCATAATAAGGAATTACCTGAGTCCACTAAGATGGCAGTTAAAAAATTACAAGAACTTGGTCACGTGGTGGCCATTGCCACTGGAAGAGCCCCATTTATGTTTAAAGATTTAAGAGATGAACTTGGAATTCATACGTATGTTAGCTTTAATGGTTCTTACTGTGTTTATGAAGGTAAAACGGTCTATGTTAATCCGTTAGATCAAGAAGAGCTTCATTTGTTAACTCAATTTTCAGGCAGCAGAAAAAACCCCCTTATTTATGAACACCATGATCATATGTATAAAAACGTTGAATCCCATCTGTACATTGAAGAAGGAATCGGCTCGTTGAAAATTAACGAAATACCACTCTATGATCCTCATTTCTATCACAATAAAGAAGTCTATCAATCTTTACTTTTCTGTATGGAGGAGGAAGAGGAGCATTATCGCTACCAATTTAAGAAATTTGAATTTGTCAGATGGCATGAGTATTCCATGGATGTCCTTCCTGCCGGCGGTTCAAAAGCAAAAGGAATCGAGGCATTAATCAGCCATTTACATATCCCCATGGAACGAGTGTATGCCTTTGGCGATGGGCTGAACGATATTGAAATGCTTTCATTTGTAAAAAATAGTATTGCCATGGGTAACGCCGAAGAACAGGTGAAAGCTGTGGCCACATATGTGACCCATGATGTAGATCAGGATGGTATTTTGAAAGGATTGCAATTAGTCGGCCTATTGGAAGACGTATCAATTTAATAGTTGGGCTGTGTTAAAGAACAGTGTTGATTTTTTACACTATGTTGATTGGAGCGGAAGTTGTGAAGACTCCTCGAAAATGCTAACGCATTTCCTTCGTGCGTGGGCGAATTCTAGGAAGAAAATCAATGTCCTGTGGGAGTACGGTTCTGGAGAAGACCCCGCAGGCGCAAGCGCCGAGGAGGCTCGCCGAAACGCCTACGGAAAGCGAAGCAACTGGAGCGTAAATCAACAGACAAGTTTATCAGATCCATAGATGAAAACCAAAAACGTCCCACATTGGGATAGTTTTTTGGGGAAATGAATATTTTAAAGTAACAAGGATTCTGAAGTAACAACTGTTAATATGAATCGATAATGGAGGAATTCTATATGCTAGGGGCAATTGAAGCAGGAGGAACAAAATTTGTTTGTGCAGTTGGAGACGAGTCAGGAAATATTGTTGAACTCATTCAAATTCCTACCACTGAACCAGAACAAACTATGGGTGAGGTTATTCAATTTTTTAAAAGATTTGATTTGGACGCTATTGGAATTGGATCCTTTGGACCTATTGATGTAAATCCTGAAAGCCCTACGTATGGTTATATTACCTCAACTCCAAAAATGGCATGGAGAAATTTCCCGTTTGTCCAGGCTATAAAAGAGTCATTTGCTGTACCGGTCGGTTTCAACACAGATGTCAATGCTGCTGCATTAGGTGAAGCAACTCTTGGAGCTGCGAAAGGCTTGGATAGTTGTTTATATATTACGGTTGGTACTGGTATTGGTGCGGGAGCAATTGTTCAGGGGAAATTGCTTCAGGGGTTGTCCCATCCGGAAATGGGACATACCTTTGTACGACGCCACCCTATTGATTCCTATGCAGGGAAGTGCCCATATCATCGGGATTGTCTAGAAGGGCTAGCAGCAGGTCCTGCGATTGAGGAACGTTGGGGCAAGAAGGCGAAAGATCTTGTCGATCAAGAACAAGTTTGGGATATGGAAGGGTATTATATTGCCCAAGCTCTTATGCAATATATTCTTATTTTGTCACCGAAAAAAATTATTCTTGGTGGCGGGGTTATGAATCAAAAGCAGGTATTCCCTTATATTTTCCACCATTTAAAAGAAATGATCAATGATTATGTCTCCTTACCGGAGCTTTTCAGCTACATAGTTAGTCCTGGTTTAGAAAACAAGGCCGGTATCATCGGATCTTTGCTATTGGCACATCAGGCACTTCAAGAAAAATAAACACATCATATGGAGGTAGTCACAGATGCAACCGTTATTTTTAATTCCCGTTTTTAAAGAAAGAATTTGGGGCGGGACCGCCTTACACCAAGAATTTGGGTATGAAATACCAAGCGAAAATACAGGTGAATGCTGGGCCATTTCCGCACATCCGAATGGACCGTCTATCATTGCAAATGGTCCATTTTCTGGAATAACATTGGACAAGCTTTGGGAAGAACATCCTGAATTATTCGGAAATCCTAAGGAAGAGATCTTTCCATTACTAACGAAAATCCTTGATGCCAATATGGATTTGTCTGTACAGGTTCATCCAGATGATGCTTATGCAAAAGTAAATGAAAATGGTGAACTGGGGAAGACGGAATGCTGGTATATTATTGACTGCAAAGAAGGGGCAGAGATGATTTTTGGTCACACTGCTCAAACCAAAAAGGAATTTATTCACCAAATAGAAGACGGTAACTGGGATGGATTGCTTCGGAGGGTGAAAATTAAGCCAGGCGATTTCTTCTTCGTGCCTAGCGGGACCATCCATGCATTATGTGAAGGAACTCTGGTACTTGAGACACAGCAAAGCTCTGATACCACCTATCGTGTGTACGATTACAACCGCCAGGATGCTGAAGGGAATGTCCGTGAGCTTCATTTGGATAAAGCAATTGAAGTGACAACTGTTCCACATCAAGATACAAAAACGATGCCAAAGGTTAACAGTAAGGAACAGGTTACCATCACAACTTTTGTTGAATCCGAATTCTTTTCAGTGTATAAGTGGGATGTTAACGGGACTGCAACATTTTCCTATCCTGATCAGTATCTGTTGATAAGTGTAATAAGTGGAGAGGGAACGCTGTTTACAAATGGAGAAAAGTATCCTTTAAATAAAGGAGCAAATGCAATCATTCCTGTTGGAGTGAAAGAATTTGATATTCAAGGTGAATGTGAGATTATTGTTTCTCATCGATAAGGAATAAATAGAACAGGAAGAGTTTATGCTCAACCTGTTTTTTTAGATTGTCAAAATTCTTTATTTGAAGATTTTAAAATTATGTTATTCTATTTAGGGATGGAGATTAGTAGGTTTTACTAATCTCCATTTTAAATGATAAAGGGGAGTAGCTGGTATGATCAAAACGACATTTTCCACCGTAAAAGAAAGAGCGCTGTTTGTTTGGAAACTCCCTTCCTTTCCTGTTCTTTTTCTAATTAATTTTATTCTCGGCCTCGCATCATCCTTTTTTGCTCCATTTTCCTCGCTGTTCGGGATTGATGAAGTGGGGATGAGCAATGTGGGCTTTGGCGTGTTTATGACGATCACGGCCATAGGCGGGGTTACGATTAGCAGTTATATTGCCAAATTGTCGGATACAAAGGTAAGCAGAAGAAAGCTGATTATTCTAACATCGATTGCCGGGATGATTGGTTATTCGTTATATGCCTATTTTCGAAATTTTCTCGGGTTGGCATTGACTGGATTTTTCATCTTGGGCGTGACAGCCGCCGGTATTCCACAGCTTTGGGCCTATGCACGAGATGCTCTGAAGGAAGCAAACATCCCTAGTGAAGAAACACCTTTTATCATGAATATCTTTAGGATGTTCTTTGCTCTTTCATGGACTGTTGGACCTGCATTGGGTTCTGTTTTATTGCTTCATTTTGGCTTTAAAGGTCTATTTTTGTTTGTTGCCGCCGGTTACTTACTGGTGCTTTTGACCGTGATCTTTTTATTGAAGGATATAACCAGTGAGCAAAGAGTGGCCAAAGAATCCATCACCGTAACGAAGTACATGAAACAGCCGTATATTTTCGGATATTTGGCTGCTGCGTTTTTACTATCTGCTGCAACTTCCATTCATATGTTGAATGTTCCGCAGTTTGTTACAAAGGTTTTGCATGGGACAGAAGTGGATGTTGGAATTGTTTTTAGTGTTCCGCCCATATTTGAAGTTCCTTTCATGATTATAGTCGGTGTGTTGGCAACCAAAATCGATAATGCGATCTTAATCAAAATTGGTTTTGCCATTGCAACAGTTTACTTTTTACTATTCAGTTTTGTAAGGGAACCATGGCAAATTTACCCGCTGCAGCTTCTGAGCGCCGCCCAGGTATCCATCACAGCAGGGATTGCCATTTCCTATTTCCAAGACTTCATCCCTGAGGCGCAAGGAACGGCAACAACCCTGTACATGAATACAACCTCCATTGGTTCAACATTAGGATACTTCCTATTTGGTTTGATTTCAGAAATGATCAATTATAATCAGGTCATTATCATTTATACGATTTTTGCCGGACTAGGGTTGTTGTTCCTAATCGTCTTCGGAAAACAAAAGATGACGGCTAACCAATTGGAAAATCAACAAAGCATCAACTAAAGCCGTTTTTAAACGGCTTTTTTTGGCGGTTAGGAAAGGAATAACCTTCCTATCAGGCATAATGGCCAACTTCACCTCTTTCACCTGCTAAACGGCTCGTCAATCAGCGTGTTTTCTAATAGAGCAAGGTTTTAAGTTTTTAAGAGATTTTATGATATAGTTATCCTTAATAGCCTGTCTAAAAAGGAGATTGATTATGGCAAATAAAAAGAAACAAGAGAATAAATCATCCAAGTTTGTGTTTTGGATGATTGGCTTAATTGCCGTCGGGGTTTTAGCGTTAATTTTTCTAGGCAATCTTTCTGGAAAAGAAGAAAAAGCCACAAAAAAAACTTCCATCGCCAAAATTGATTACAGCAATGAGCCCTTCCTAGGAGATGCTTCTGCGCCAGTGTCGATCATTGAATTCGGCGATTACAAATGCCCAATCTGTAAGGATTTTAATAAAAATACCATTCCACTTATTGAAAAAGAACTTGTGGATACCGGCAAGGCAAAGCTGTATTTTATGAATGATTCGTTCATCAATGTGGATTCAACTCGTTCAGCTCAATTTGCTGAGTCTGTCTATCAAGAACTCGGTAATGAGACATTCTGGAAATTCCATGACCTGCTCTATGAAAAACAGCCAGAAGACACGAAATATGAAAAAATGGATTACTTTACGAAATCATTTCTGATTGATACTCTGCGGGAAGTCGTCAGTGAGCCAGAAGTTGATAAGGTTTTAAAGAACTTTAATGATGAAAAGTCAAAGGCTGCCTGGCAAAAAGACATGGATTATGTGAAAAAATTGGGTGTAACCGGAACTCCAACCTTATTTGTAAATGGAAAAATGTTCAGCGGTAAAACCTTGGAAGATTTACAAGAGAAGGTTAACGAGGCGGCAAAGGGGAAATAACATGAACAAATCATTATTAATCTCTTGGATAGCTGCGGTAATCGCCACACTAGGTAGCTTATATTTTAGTGAAGTGATGCATTTTATCCCCTGCACCCTATGCTGGTATCAGCGTATTTTCATGTATCCACTTGCGATCATTTTAGGGATTGCCTTTTACCGCCAGGATCGCGGAATTGTTCGATACGTACTTCCATTATCCATGATTGGAATGGTGCTATCGGGGTATCATACGCTGCTGCAGAAAATCCCAGCACTTCAGCAATTCGAAATGTGCACAACTGGGGTACCATGCTCGCGTGATTATATTAACTGGCTCGGATTTATCACCATACCGATGCTTGCGTTTACAGCTTTTACAATAATTACGGTGAGTTTGATTATTCTATCTCGTCAGCAAAAAGAAGAGCATTGATCGCTCTTCTTTTTACTTATGCAATGTGAATTTCTTCTGGTATTTTCGGGCTAGGGCTGGGACATTACGTATATAGTTCTGAGTTTCAGATATATATAAATATCTAAGGTTTCGCACGTTTCCTGGACCGGCATTATAGGCAGCCAACGCCATTTCCAAATTGCCAAACCGATTAAGCTGTATCGCTAAATATTTTGTGCCTCCATCAATATTCTGAGCTGGATCATATGGATCAACCCCTAATCCATTGGCTGTCTTTGGCATTAATTGCATTAAACCAATCGCTCCGGCCGGACTATGTGATTCAGGATTGCCACCGGATTCCTGCTCAATCACTGCCGCAATCACCGCAGGGTCAATACCGTATTTATCTGAAGCAGCTTGGATTTCCTTCCCCCATCTTAATACTTTGTCGGATGAATCAAAATCAACCACGACTGCTTTTTCCTCATCAGTCTTAACAATTATAGGTTTTCCGTCCTCAGTCATAATACGGACCGTTAATACTTCTTTCAGTGCATGGAATCCGTCTGATAAGTTGTTTTTCATGATCTCCCAATCAGATAAGGCCACGGTTTGATCCGCTGCCTGATCGTCCGTAAATTCAATCCCATTAACAGAAACCAAATGATTAAATCTGCTTTTATTAGCTACTTCCTTTTTAATGCTAGTTAAGTTGTGTTTGGGTCCATTTCTAGGGAATCCCATCTTCGAGGCTAGCAATTGAACCGTATTTTTAATATTAGTTTTAAAAATTAAATACTTTTCCTTTTTATACGCTTTCGTATCTGGTATATCGAGCTTCACTTGCGCCTGAAACGGCTCGGTATATTGGACACCAACAGGTTCCTGCCTGGATAGTTTGTCTATTACCCTGTTCTCCAAAGGTTCCCAATTGATTTTTCCAGCAATAAAGATTAAAACGGCCAAAATTCCAATAAAAATGGCTGTCCTTTTTATAAATATAAAGAAAAATTGCTTTAGTCGTTCGTGTTTCTTTATCAAGGCCACTTCCCCACCTATTTCGAAGTTACCTTCATTTTAACGTGGGCTAGTTTCTTGGAATTGCCTGAGTTATGGCGGTTTATTTACAATCATTAGAAAACTCGCCGATTGGCGAGCCTTTAGAGCGTTGACTAGGCGTAGTTGCACCTATGCCTGATAGGAAAGTTTATACTTTCCTATCGGCTAAAAATCTCAAGTCGATAACTTGGGTTACAATCCTTGTTATTCAAGGTTTATGCCATTATAGCCTTTATAGACCATACGTCCCCATTCTTTATATAAATATATTGTTATTTATATTAAAGTACTTATTTTTGCAAACAATAATAATAGAAAAGATGGAGGTTGGAGACTGTTATGAAAGCATCAGATTTAATGGTAAAGTGCTTGGAAAACGAGGGTGTTGAATTTATATTTGGCATAATTGGAAGTGAAGTATTGGATTTGGCAGATTCCTTATCTTCTTCTGAAAAAATCCGCTATATCCCTGTTCGCCACGAGCAGGGGGCAGCCTTTATGGCAGATATTTACGGAAGATTAACGGGGAAGCCAGGGGTATGTTTAGCTACTCTTGGTCCGGGAGCGGCAAATTTGTTAACGGGAATTGCCAGTGCTAACTTGGATCATTCTCCTGTGGTGGCTTTGGCCGGACAAAAAGGATTGGAGACTCATCATAAACAAGCCCATCAGTTCGTGGATTTGGTGCGGGTCTATGAACCGGTAACGAAATGGGCGATTCAAATCAAAGACGGGAATACGATTCCTGAAATTATCCGACAATCCTTTCGGAAGGCATATGAAGAAAAGCCAGGAGCAGTTTATGTTGAATTTCCGGAAAATATTGCAGCTGAAGCGGTGACAAGTCAGCCTCTTAGGGTATCGGACATCACAAATTGTGTGCCCAACGCTAGCTCGGTTAACACAGTTTTGCAATTGCTTCAGGAAAGTCAGCGACCTTTTATCATTGTTGGAAATCAAGTAATTCGACAGGATGCTGTTCAAGAGGTTCAAGAATTTGCAGCGAAATTAGGCTGTCCATTGGCGACGAGCTTTATGGCAAAAGGCATCTTACCAAAGGAGCACCCGCAAAATTACTATTGTTTTGGGTTTAAAGAGAAAGATTATGTCGTACGTGGATTTGAAGAAAGTGATTTACTGATTGCCATAGGTCTGGATCTAGTGGAAGCCGGGCCTTCTGCATGGAATCAGAAAAAGGTACCTGTCATCCACATTGGGGCATGTTGTGCTGAGGTGGATGACTATTATCAGGTTCGATCTGAATTGGTGGGGAATATAAAAGAGTCACTAAAGATGCTGGATTCCAAGGAAATAAGCGCCAAGCCATGGCAGCCTTCCGGAGATTTAAAAAAAAGACTGGAAGAGTCCTATTCTATAGTAGAAAACCGGTCAAGCAGGTTTACGATTGAGGCCATTTTGCATGTGATTGAAAAAGTGCAAACTGAAGACACCCTGATTATTTCGGATGTCGGCTCCCATAAGGTGGCTATTGCCAGGACGTACCAGCCCATGCACGCTAAGCAGTTAATCATATCCAATGGCTTGGCCTCCATGGGTATTTCGATTCCAGGAGCAATCGGTGCCAAATTGGCAGCCCCCGAGAAAACGGTTATTGTGGTCACTGGGGACGGAGGCGCTTTAATGAATTTTGCCGAACTGGAGACAGCAAAGCGTCTCGGTCTGCCGTTTATTGTCATTGTCTTAAATGATTCAATGCTTAAGCTAGAAGTGGACCAGATGAAGCAGAAGTTTGGTGAAAGTTACGGCGTCACCTTTTCCAATCCTAATTTTGTCCTATTGGCTGAAAGCTTCGGAGTAAAAGGTGTGAAGCCCCGTGATCCAAATGAGTTCGAGGCGATGCTTGTTTCTGCGATGAAGGGAAATGAGTTTGTTTTGATGGAGGTTATGGTGGAGAATAGTGGATCTAACCTTTTATGTTGAGGAAGGAATAGAGTGCGGTCGTTATAGAGGAATGCATAACGACCGGGTATAGTGAAAAAGGGAGCAAGCAGTCGCCATGAGAGGTTCATAACGCCCGAGCAGCGTGAAAAAGGAAGCAAGCAGTCGTTATGAGGGGTTTATAACGACCGAGTAAAGTGAAAAAAGATGCTAGCGGTCGCTATGAGGGGTTCATAACGACCGTGTAAAGCGAAAAAGGAAGCAAGCAGTCGCTATAAGAGGTTCATAACGACCGTGTAAAGTGAAAAAGGAAGCTAGCGGACGTTATGAAGGGTTCATCAAAACCTTGCAGAGTGAAAAAAGGTTAAATTCTCCAATGGGGTTTTTGGCTACAAATTAAATCAAAAAATGGGATAACGGTCGCCAATAAGCCCCCTTGGCGCCCGAAATAAGAGTGAGCAAAAAGAAACAGTCGCCAATAAGCCCCCTTGGCGCCCGGAATAAGAGTGAGCAAAAAGAAACGGTCACCAATAAGCCCCCTTGGCGCCCGGAATAAGAGTGAGCAAAAAGAATAGTAGCCAATAAGCCCCCTCGGCGCCCGAAATGAGAGTGAGCAAAAAGAAACAGTCGCCAATAAGAAACCTCGACTATCGAATTAAGCACCTATAAAAATAAACCAAAATTACATCAAACCAATCAATAACATAAACAATAGTCATGTATTCCAAGCCCCCCTGAATATTTTTATAGAAAAAGAATATCCAAGGGGTGTTGCAAATGGTTCAAACCGCACAGCCGAAGCGCAATTACCGGACGGAAACAATAAAGCTTCCCCAGGGTTATAAAATAGAGGCAGTCGAAACGAATATTACTACTCCGATTGGGCTGACTATTACAGACCGAAATGAACTCATCATCGCTGATGCAGGAATCATCTCTGGTAGGGGAAAAATCTACCGCCTGACTACAAACGGTCCTCAGCTTTTAGCTGATGGCTTTAATACGCCATTAACTGGAGTAACCTTTTATAAGGGGTATCTTTACGTGGCGCACCGTAGTGTAATTACCCGCGTGAGTCTTGATGGAAAAAAGTAGGACATTATTATCGGATTGCCGAGCTATGGTGACCATCACAATAATCGGGTTGTCTTTGGTCAGGACGGCAAGATGTATTTTGGACAGGGAACCGCCACTAATACTGGTGTAGTCGGAGAAGACAATCACTGGCTAAAAAAGTATCCTTTTTTTCATGATTATCCAGGAACCTACATTCAAGTAACAGGTAAGAACTTTAAAACAAGAAATCTCTTAACGGACACCGCAAATGATTCAGTGCAGACAGGCCCTTTCTCACCATTTGGGATGCCAGTTTATCCAAATGAGTATATTAAAGGCTTCGTTAAAGCAAGCGGCAGTATTCTACGAGCAAATCCCGACGGCTCGGAGCTTGAGCTGTTTGCTTGGGGACTGCGAAATCCGTTTGGCATTAAATTTGACCGTTTCAATCAGCTGTTCTGTTCAAATCATGGCATGGATGTCAGGGGAAGCAGACCTGTTGCCGAGTCCCCCGATGAATTCCAATGGGTCAGACAGGGAATGTGGTATGGCTGGCCGGATTACACTGGCGGTCTCCCCGTTACGAATCCAATGTTTAAGGCGGAAGGGAAGAAGCAGCCGACATTTTTGCTGACTCGGCATCCTATGACACCACCAAAACCAATCGCTGTATTTACCTCGCATTCAGCGACCATGGGTTTTGATTTTAACTATAATCCATCGTTTGGTCCGACAAATGAGGCCTATATTGCCGAATTTGGCAGTGAAGCTCCAGAAACAACCGGAGGAAAACTAACCCCAGGGGTGGGGCATCGCGTTTCCAGAATCAATACGAGTACTGGTAAGATCACTGCTTTTGCGATTAATTCCAGCGGTTTGCCAGCATCACAAACGGATGGGTCAGGCCTGGAACGACCCATTGATGTTGTTTTCGGGTATAATGGAGAAATGTATATTGTTGATTTTGGCTACCGAAAGCCGCCTGGAAGCGGGGAAGGCTATCTCCCAAATACAGGAGTTCTATGGAAAGTGACAAAGCAATCTTAACCCATTTATGGCACTAACTGGCATGAAATCAGTCTTAGAACTGACCTTGCAATGACGAAAAAAGGAGTATTAATCATAATGAATGTTGTAACAAATATTTCTATACCTGCCATTTTAGAGATTAGTAAAGGAGCAGTCTTTACCCTCGAACGAATTTTAAAACAACACGATTTTAAAAATGTCCTCTTCTTATTTGACGATTTTACTTTTCATAACTTTAGAAAAGATATTCTGAAATCCATTACCTTTGCGAAAATAGAAGCAGTGCTGATGCCGGCAGATTTGGACATTCTTGACCTGATTAAAAGAGCATTTGAGCTGCCTCGTTTTGATGCCGTGATTGCCATGGGCGGGGGGATGGTGATTGATTATGGAAAATATATGGCTTTTACCCGACGCAGCCCATTTTTAAGTATTCCTACCTCCGCCTCAAATGATGGTTTCGCCAGCAGCAATTGCTCGCTTCTAGTAGAGAAAAAGAAAACAACCGTGCCGGCCAAAGTTCCGTATGGAATTATTGCTGATCTAGAAATTATCCAAAATGTTCCGGACCGTTTTATCCTCGCGGGTATTGGCGATTTAATGTCTAATATTACTGCACTCGTGGATTGGGAGTTCGAAGAAAAACATGGGGTTGATCAAGTCAATCATTTCGCCTATATGCTTAGTAAAAAGGCAGTCAATAGCTTCATTAGAACCCCGATGACAGATATCCGTGATCCCATCCTTCTAAAAGAATTAATTAGCTCCCTGACAATGGGCGGGATCTCTTCGGTAATTAGCGGGAACAGCGCACCGATCAGCGGGGCAGAACACCTGATTTCTCATGCTCTTGATAAAATCTCCCAAAAACCGGCCATGCATGGAATGCAAGTGGGTGTTGCTACTTATCTTATGGCAAAAGTGCAGGATCATCGTGTTGAACGAATGGTGAAGGTTTTTACACGAACTGGTTTTTTTGATTATGTAAAAGGAATTGGCTTGAAAAAGGATGAATTTGTACAAGCAGTTGAAATGGCACCAACCATAAAACCGAGTCGATATACATATTTGCATGATGAAGACTATCGGAAAAAAGCTCTTGAACTAATTGAAGAGGATGATTTCTTAAAATCCATATTGATGTAATAGCTAAACACGGGACTAATCCCGTGTTTTTAGCTGCGATCCTTTTTGGTAATAGTCCGACATGATTTGTTTGGGAACCATGTTTCCTCCGGTTCCCCAAACAATGTGTATGCTTTTTAGGGGTAAATCGCCTTTTTCTTTGCATAATTTAATAGGCCCAATCATACCAGCAAGGGCGGAAGGCTCTAAATAAATTTCCTCTGTATCAGCCAGTTCCTTTAGCAGCTTATATAGCTCATCATCACTAATGGTATAACAACCGCTTAAAAAAGGTTCAATTGTTTTGCCTACAAACCCTGAGGGTATTCCCACCGCTAGTCCATCTGCTTCCGTTATATTATCGATCCCAATATCTTGGACGGAGATTTGATCATGAAGCCCTGTCATTAATCCTAGTAACATGCACGGGGAATGGGTAGGTTCAGCAAAGAAACAGTGGACATGGTCTTGGAACATTAACTTCAGGCCGAAAGCGATGCCTCCAGGGCCGCCGCCAACTCCACATGGAAGGTAAACAAATAACGGATGGTGTTCATCAATGGTAATCCCCAAGTCTTCAAGTTGTCTTTTTAAACGAGATGCTGAAACAGCATAACCTAAAAAGAGGTTGCGGGAATTTTCATCATCGACAAAGTAACAAGACGCATCAGCGTCTGCTTGAATTCGCCCTTGCTCAACAGCTTTACTATAATCCTCCTTGTACTCAATGACCCTTACTCCTTTACTTCGAAGCAGATCCTTTTTCCATTGTTTTGCATCCGCCGACATATGAACCCTTACCTTAAAGCCCAACTTCGCACTAATGATGCCAATACTAAGTCCTAAGTTTCCAGTTGAACCAACTGCGATGGAATATTGTGAGAAGAATTGGCGGAACTTAGCGTGATCTAAAATAGAATAATCATCTTGAGGCGTTAACAGTCCATGTTGAAGCGCCAAATCCTCAGCATGCTTAAGAACCTCATAAATTCCGCCCCTTGCTTTGATTGAGCCTGATATGGGAAGGTGACTATCACATTTTAATAATAGCTCTCCTAGTATGGTCTGCTGGTAATCCTGTTCCAGAGACTGTTTCATAGAAGGAATGTTTATTAAAGGAGATTCAATCAAACCATTCATATCCTGTGTTTCCGGAAAAACTTTGGCTATATAGGGAGCAAACCGTTTAAGACGCGCCTCTGCATCCCAAACATCTTCTTGTGAAAGAAGGGATTTATGGATGGCTGATTCAAATGTCTCCAATTTAGGATTGAACCAGAAGACTTCCTCTAGGGAAATGAGTTTATTTAGTAAAGGATGATCCATCTCCTTCATTCTTTATCCTCCGATTATTATAAATTTGTTGTGTGGCTATCTAAATTGTAGATTATTTTTACAACATTTGTATATGATCATGATAAAATAATTTAGGGTGATGTCATTGTGGGGAAGATGATAAAATTTTTCTTCTTATTTATGTTATTATTACTTATCTTTAATGGATGTAGTTCGAGCACGGAAAGCAACCTTAACAAAGATCTATTCAAATATAAAAACTCTTATGTTGGCGATAATGGAGCTGTAGGAAATATCACTAGACAATTGCCAAGTCCTGAAGGTGAAGGAATAAATGGATTAGAACTTAAAACAGAAGAGAAACCCTATGGTATTATAGTAAATTATAAAAATATACAAACAAATGAGACGACAGAAAAAAATTATGAAAAGACTGCATTATATAATGCAACGTTTATATTTGCCTTAGTCAAAAATGTAGATTGGGTTCAATTTAACTTTGTAGAAAAAGAATATAAAGTAACTAGAGAAGAATTGCAAAAATGGTATGGAAAAGATTTAAGGGAATTTGAAAACGAAGATGAACTTAGCAAGTTTACCAAGAGAAATTTAACAGATAAAAATAAAGTGAAACTCTTTTTCAATTAACGGTCCTAGCCGGAAGAAAGCGCACAGATTTTGCTAGCTGTGCGCTTTTCTATTAGTTTTTCTCAGCTTGTTGCAGGAAATCTTCAGTAGACATGACATTTGCATATATTCCATTAAGGGCACTAACAAACGCATGATGGACCTGATCAGCAGGAACGACTTTATTTTTAAATGATAAGTCTCTAGTCGCACAGGCATCTTCAATAAGGGTACATTCAAAACCAAGATCCTTTGCGGCTCTGACTGTGGCATCAATGCACATATGCGTCATCATCCCGCAGATTACTAGTTTTGTGATTCCTTTGTTTCTTAATTGCTGTTCTAAATCAGTAGTATGAAAGCTGTTTGGTCTATGTTTAATAACAATGCTTTCATGCTTCAATGGTAAAACTGCTTCATTTATATGGGCACCTTCCGTTTCTGGAAGAAAGAAGGTTGCTCCTTCTTGAATGGAGATATGCTGAATATGGAAAATAGGCTTGCTTTTCTGTCTAAACCAGTTAAGAATCTTGCTTGCATGCTCAGCTGCCTTTACAGGGCTGCTTAATTCCATCCTTCCATTTGGAAAATAATCATTTTGAATATCAATTAATAGTAAAGTTGTGCTCATTTTTTTCACCTCATCAAAAAATTTATGATTATAATAAAATCATAAATGATCCCTTTATTTTTATCGATACTCTGATGAAACCCTTTTAGATCAATTCATTTCATGGTGAAAGGAAATAATATGGAACTTGATAAAATTGATTTTCAGATTCTCAGATTGTTATCCCAAAATTCACGTATTCAATGGAAGGAGTTAGGTGAACAGATTCATATGACCGGGCAGGCGGTGGGAAACCGAATAAAGAAACTTGAGGAAAATGGTGTCATTAAGTCCTACTCTATTATTGTCGATGAGATGAAATTAGGACTGGCCTTTACAGCTTTTGTGATTATTCATATGAAAACAGCCAATCATGTATCATTTAGACAGTTTATCCAAGAACATCATGAGATCGTGGAGGCCCACCGGATATCTGGGGGTGGATGCTATCATTTAAAAATTAAGGTTCAATCCCAAGAGCAATTAAACCAGTTTCTTGATCAACTGCTCGAACATGGTAACTATAGTTTAAATTTATCAATACAAGAAATTAAACAACAAAATCCGTTGACTGCTACATGACTATAATCTTTATGAAGTTAAATGCTTAATGGGCATTTAACTTCTCTAGCTGATCCTTCTTTTAGGCTAGGCTTTAGCGGTCTCCATCGTTTTCGACACAGCAGAAGAATCATAACAATTTTATTAATCTATTCCTCCAATCCTCTGCAAGGGCATCAACCGTCAGTATCTTTTCAATTGATGCATTATCTTCTTTTTGGTGAAAAAGAATTTGTGTAGCAAATGATACGGATATTTCTTTTGGGTGTTTTTCCAAAAGAGTTATTTCCGAATCCAACATAATAGTTCCCTCTTCCAAAACCCGAAAGAAGTAGCCAGTTAGGGTCGTTTCAATCACTTTCTTTAAAAGTTGCTTTTCATCGTTATAATTGGAAATCTTAGCACAAGGTACTCTCCCTTGTGTAATTTGAAGAATAGTATCCCCAAATTTATATATGTCTCCAATACAAACCTGTTCTTCCGTCATGCCTGTTGCAGTAATATTTTCCCCAAAAGCAGGTAGAATCAGCTTTTTTTGAAATAGCCCTTCCCAATAAGAGTAATGCTCGAATGGATACAAACATACTACACGGTCTGGTCCACCGTGAAATTGGTGATTTGCAACATCATCACCAACAATGCTAGATTTCTCTACCTTAAAGGATGTTACTGTCGACTTACCTATTCCGGAAAATTCCTTTTTATGATTCCAATCGTATTCCTTTGGTTTTCCAACAGCTAAATTAATAATTTTTCGATTCAATTTGAATTTACCTCACTTCTACAGAACTCCAAAATCAATATGTAATTTAAATTGTATTATATTAGTGTCACTTGAAAAGGTACAATTTTAAAAAAAACATTGGGGTCAGGAAAAGGGTTAATATACTTGAAAGAACGTGAAGGAACGTTCTTATAGTATAGGGTGCTTGAGCTATATATGGGTTACGGCAATGATCGCTGCGACATTCTTTTTCTTGTTGAGCTAAAGGTTAGTTCAAGAAAAAAATGTTAAAATAAGGGCAATAATTGCTTGAAAGGTGGGAAGAAATGAACACCATTTTTGATGATTTTTTAGAGCTAAAAGAAATATTAAACTCATTCAATGGACTCCAACAAAAATGGTTACTAACTGACCTTGATTGGTCTTACCCTAAAAATTGCCTTGATTATTTTGAAGATTATCGAGAATTCGAAGATAGTAATGACCGTCTTAATAATTACTGGGGTACAGGAGATAAAGCTAATGCAACTTGCTAATAAAGTGGTTTATTTTAGTTGGGGTGTATTTTCAGCTTTTAGTTCAACAAAATTTACTTAGGAAGATTAAATCGGGAGGTATATATATGATATTAGTAAGTTCTTGTTTAGCAGGGCTGAAGGTGAGATATAACAGTACTCACAGTTTAAATAACGAAATAGCTAAACTTGTAGAAGAAAATAAAGCAATTACAATATGTCCAGAATTACTCGGTGGATTTTCAACTCCCAGAGAACCTGCTGAAATAATAGGTGGTAACGGGGAAGATGTACTTGATGGAAAAGCTAAAGTAATTGAAAAGACAGGAAAAGATGTCACGGACTTTTACATAAAAGGTGCTTACGCTACTCTAAATAAAGCTAAAGAAATAAATGCTACCGTAGTAGTTCTAAAGGAATACAGCCCATCCTGTGGCAGTTCAATGATTTATAACGGTGAATTCATTGGAAAAAAACTTGAGGGGATGGGCGTTACTTCTGCTTTATTAAAAAGAAATGGATTTAAGGTAATTTCAGAAGAACAATTTGCTGGAAAATTTTTTTAACAAAAATTAGCAGTGATTTTTAGGTCTACAATTACTCAATATTAATACTATTTCTATTTTCAAAAGAAAGTTTGTGAAAGAATGTACTTAAAGTAATGGGTAGCCTTAATAAAAAAATATTCTAAAGCTATATAATACTTCTGTTGAATTTAAACCTTGTTCGGAGACTCATTAATCAGAATTAGGATAAAAGTATTTATATCCATTAGATTGTAAAGGATTGTACTTAAATACGAGGGAGGTTAGTTTAAAAAGAGAAATAGTTTATGTATATAGAAAAGGCTGCTAATATTTTCAGCAGCCTTCTTTTTAATATGTTTCATAAATAATTTTCCCTGTCTGAGATGTATCATAATCTCCTAATGAGGTAATTTCAGACTGAAATTGATTGGATGATAAAATTTCCTTTACCGTGTTAATCATTTTTTCTGTTTTGGCTGTTTTTAGAATAACCAGGTCATACTGTTCTGTAATTAAGGGAACAAAATCAATTCCAACTATTTTCGCAGCTTTTTCAATTCCCACACCTACATCAGCTATTCCAGTCGAAACAGCGGAAGCCAAACTTAAATGGTTGGTTTCTTCGTGTTCATAACCCTTAATGTTCCTAGAAGGAATCCCGTTAATTCTGAGTTGTTCATCAAGAAGGATTCGTGCTCCTGATCCTTTCTCTCTATTAATAATTTTCACATCTTCTCGTTTTAAATCAGTCCAAGAGGTGAGATTTAAAGGGTTCCCCTTTTTAACGTAAAAGCCTGCCTTTCTTGAAAGGAGGTTTATTAAAATATAAGGATAACCCACTAGAATTTTTTTTATATATGGAAGATTATACTCTCCTGTATCTCCATCAAACAGATGCAAGCTAACGATGTCACCATCTCCATTGTACATAGAGATTAGGCTGTTTAAACTTCCCGTAAAAGATCTTAATGGTTTATAGGCTGAATTTTTCTCGATGTGTTTACCTAATATATCTAAAACCAAGTCTTGTCCGCTAATGACGATGTTTTGGGATTCCTTTGTTTCGTTCCTAGTAGAATCCGCAACAGAAGGTGGGAATGTAATATTCTGATTTGTTTTATGATTTTTTATATAATTGTCCAAGTCTTTAGAATCAATTCTCATCTGTCTTCCTACACGGAACACAGGTAGTTCTCCTTTTTTGACCAGGTCATAAAGGGTTAATTTCGATACCTTTAATAGCTGTGACACCTCTTCAATTGTATAGGAAAGCTCATTTTGCATTTGTATCCCTCCATAGCTTTATTTTAACTTACCGCCAAATAAAAAGTATATTTCTTATAAAAAAATGACTACTGTGATATTGCTTATATACACTTTAATTATAGATAATTATAATTAGATATAAATAGTTATAATTAGTTAGAAAGGGAGATGGATAATGAGAAAACCATATCTTTTATTTCTTGCGATGATGCTGCTTTTATTAGCAGTGGCTGGATGTTCAGCGAAGGAACAAACGAAAAAGCCTGAGGAGCAGAAACAAGAAGTTCCTGTTGAGAAGGTAGAGTTGACTGTTTCAGCAGCTGCTAGTTTACAAAATGCCTTAAATGAGATTAAAGCAACCTTTGAAAAGGAACATTCAAATGTGAAAGTAAACTATAACTTTGGAGCTTCAGGGGCACTTCAACAACAAATTTCTCAGGGAGCACCTGTCGATCTTTTCTTTTCTGCCGCCGAAGACAAATTCGATAAACTGGTACAAGACGGACTAATCGATAAGTCAAAAGGAATAGATCTAGTTGGGAATGAATTAGTTTTAGTGGTACCGAACGATTCAAAAAAAGAGGTTAAAGCATTCGAAGACCTTACCAAAACAGATAAAATTTCTATTGGTACCCCAGAAGCAGTGCCAGCAGGCCAATATGCGAAGGAAACATTGGAAAAGTTAAATGTTTGGAAGGCTATTGAAGGAAAAATCGTATATGCTAAGGATGTTCGACAGGTGCTTACATATGTAGAGACAAACAATGTTGACGCAGGAATTGTATATAAAACAGATGCATTGATTTCTCATAAGGTTAAGATTGTAGCGACAGCTGACGAAAATTCTCACGCTCCTATTATTTATCCTTTGGGTGTTATTAAAAATAGTTCCCATCCTAAAGAAGCCCAATTATTTTACGATTATCTTCAAAATGAAACATCAATGAAAACTTTTAAGAAGTGTGGTTTTAAAGGAATTAATTAAT
Source organism: Neobacillus solisequens (assembly GCF_051233465.1). Classification (NCBI taxonomy): domain Bacteria; kingdom Bacillati; phylum Bacillota; class Bacilli; order Caryophanales; family Bacillaceae; genus Neobacillus; species Neobacillus solisequens. The sequence continues at coordinate 97,683 of NZ_JBKFGJ010000010.1, forward strand.
ATACAATTTGGAGCTACTTTAATGTTTGTTGGAAATATCCCAGGAAAAACCAAACCATTCGAACAGCAATATATGTAGCAATTGATTCAGGCAATATGGGATTGGCTTGGTTATGGGTGTCAAGTATGATAGGCATTTCATTTTTATTGTGTAAATTAATGAAATCCTGATGGTTTAAAAAAATTCTCAATATCAATCTAATATAGGCATCCCTTTAAATAGGGATGCCACAGATTGTAGACAAAAGGCATTCCGAATAAGCCTATTCGGAATGCCTTTTCAAGCAATTATTTTTGTTATTACTCTTTAATTAGACCCTACGGAGTCGATTTTTATGCCATTTTCGGACAAGTCCACAAATTCATAGCAGTGTATTTGGTTACGATTCATCTGTGTATTTTTACTAAGCATTTCATTCACCCCAGAAAATCTCGATACCTTAATTATACAAAAAAGACTGCCACCAAACTCGAAGTTTTTCGAATTTGTCGACAGTCTGACAGACTCTAAGCGTCTGTTTATGTTCTTCCTTCTAAATCAAGCTTTATGGACGTTTGTTGCTTGGGGTCCGCGTTGACCTTGTTCAACGTCAAAAGTCACATCTTGACCTTCTTCAAGTGTTTTATACCCCTCGTCCTGAATTGCAGAGAAATGTACGAATACATCTTCCCCACCTTCACGTTCGATGAATCCGAAGCCTTTTTCGCTGTTAAACCACTTAACTTTACCTTTTTCCACTTTATATCCTCCTGTAAATACACAAAATTGATTGACTTTTACACTTTTAGGTTTCTTGGAACATTCATATTTTATCCGGATATATGTAAGTTAATTCATTAGAGGCAAACCTTCCAAGAACGGATGCATTCACCAGTTTCCAATAATGTAAAACCACCAAAATTTGTAAATAACGTTATTCATGAAGCACTCGGGTATCAGATGCATTTCAAAATTATATTCTAATGTGCATTTCTTGAAATAGTTTAGTCCAATATAAAAAATAGCGTAAACAAAGAAGGGGTTTTTGAAATATGACAACATTTCATGATATGGGCATTAGTGAACCCATTCAAAGAGCCATAAAGGATATGGGATTTGAAGAAGCATCTCCTATTCAAGAAAAAGCCATTCCCATAGCTTTGACAGGGAAGGACATTATTGGTCAAGCGCAAACCGGCACTGGAAAAACAGCTGCCTTTTCCATACCAATCTTGGAGAAATTGGATAAGAGCAAAAAAAATGTTCAGGCGATTGCAATTGCACCCACAAGGGAATTAGCTATTCAGGTTTCAGAAGAGATTAATCGGCTTGCAAAATACATGGGTATAAATTCTCTCCCTATTTATGGAGGTCAGTCTATTGACCGCCAGATTAAAGCATTAAAAAAGGTCCCCCACATTATTACGGGAACACCTGGAAGACTGTTGGACCATATTAAACGTAAAACGCTTAGGTTAGATAGCATTAAAATGGTGGTTTTAGATGAAGCGGATGAAATGTTAGATATGGGATTTCTGGAGGATATTGAACGAATCCTAAAAGAGACTCCAGAAGAAAAACAAACCCTGCTGTTCTCTGCAACCATGCCAAAACCGATTCAAAATCTTGCGGAAAGGTTTATGAACGCTCCGGAGCTAGTGAAAATAAAAGCTAAGGAAGTTACCGCTCCAAGTGTAAAGCAAGTTTATTATGAGGTAAAGGAAAGAGATAAATTTGAAGTGCTTTGCCGTCTGCTGGATGTGGATAATCCAGAATTAGCTGTGATTTTTGGAAGGACAAAAAGACGTGTTGATGAATTAAGTGATGCATTGAATAAAAGAGGATATCTTGCTGATGGGTTGCACGGTGATTTAAATCAGCGGCAGCGTGATGTTGTGATGAATAAATTTCGTGAGGGAAACATTGATATTTTAGTGGCGACTGATGTGGCTGCGAGGGGTATTGATGTTTCAGGGGTTACCCACGTCTACAATTTTGACATTCCTCAAGACCCAGAAAGCTATGTTCACCGAATCGGTAGAACGGGGCGAGCAGGTAAAACGGGTCAAGCTATTACTTTTGCTACACCGAGAGAAATTGGGCAGATTCACAGTATAGAAAAAGCATCAAAAGGAAAGATCCAGCGCAAATCAATACCAACCGTAGCAGAAGCAATGGAATCTATACAGCGGGCAGCAGTAGAAAAGATGATTCAATTGGTTGAGGAGGATCAGGACACACGGTTTAAACAAGCAGCAAGTGAATTGCTCGATCAATACGATTCGACCGCGTTAGTTTCAATTGCCTTGAAATTGTTGTCGAAGGACCAGAGGGATGGTCTGGTTCAGCTAACTTCTGAGACACCGCGATATTCCAAGAAGCCTAAGGAAAAGTCAATGAGAAACTATAAAGGGAATAGGGAATTTGTGGGGAAAGGGGCAAGTGGTAAACGTAAAAAAACTTCCAGGTCCTATCGCTAAAAAGGGAGCATTATGATCTTAATATAGAGAGGATTGTATGAGAGACCATCCTTTTGTGGACGTGGAATTGTATAGAGTGTTGACGAAGTCAACACTCTTCTTTCCTTTTTTCTGACAGGGACATCTCTTGATGAAACGACTGGCTGATGATAAACGAAAACGAATCCCAGATGGATCACGATTAAATTAGGACTTCAAATCACTGTGAATTGAGGGACAGCTCTAAGATTTGGATTGCTCGCTGCTTTACATTTATGATATTGTATAATCCATCGTACGGGTAATAGCCAAGTAAAATGTCAAAACAACAAAACAAACAATAATGGAGTGATTATATGAATAAAGCCAAGGTTAAAAGCGGAACAGGTAGGGGAACAGGAAAGAAGGGCTGGAATCGTTGGAATGCTAGTGCCAACAAAGCCAAGAGTGCCAAACCTTATATAAGTAAAAGTGCAAAAAAATCGGATGGGTTAAAGACAACCAGCAATAATGGAGGGAATACATCCGAATGAAAACGGATGCGTTTCTACATTAAAAGGATACACGTTTTTTTAATGCGCTAACAAATCAGAGTCGAACACATTAATAAAAATACAGAAAAGATAATGGCTTATAAATTCCAAACTTTTGAAGAAGATGGGGTAACTTAAAAAAATTAGAGAGACGTTTACAACACGATTTTGTAATGGAAAACTATAAATAAATCAGTTGCTTGTAATCGTCCTACAATTTTTTTTAGAGTCCAAAGGAAAAAGTGAAAACAAAAAAATATAAATAGGCTGAAAATTTAAGTCGTCTATTGGGATTAAGGGTTTTTGAAGAACTCTTAGGATTGAAAATGGACCTGTTTATTCTGAAGCATACTTAATTATTCCATGTAAATAGACGGAGTATTCCCGTTGCATACATTCTCTCAATTTAATTTTACCTTCATTTTCTAATTCACTAACCATTTCTTTAATCTTTTTTTCATCTTCTTTTGTAGCCTTTGGAACCTCTGTTGAAAACAAATTACCTTTACTTGAATCTCGTAGTTTTTTTAATAAACTAACTTTATTCATTATGGTCATCCCCTTTAAGTAATTGTTTTCGACATAAAGGGGGTCTTTTCCTTTGAATACCAATTATTTTCGTAAGATTTCTTTTTCATCTATTAAAATTTAAAAGTAGAAACCAGCGACAGATGTAGCAAATTTTTTTTCTTGTTTAAGTAACATGGCAGAACAGTTGATAAAAAAGTACATCAATATTACAAACAAATAAGATGGGTGAATGGATATTAAATAATAGGAGTTCCTGTAGGAGAATATGCATTTTTGTAAAAATAAGATGAAGGAAAGATAAATTTATGGATGAGGGTAAAGGTTACAAAACTTTAGAAGAAGGTCAAGCAGTGACTTTTGATGTTTAGCAAGGTCAGCATGGACCTCAAGCTTCAAACGTACGTAAAGCTGCTTAATTTTATAAAGTAGGGAATGCAGACTCTTTTATTGGAGTCTGCTTTTCTTTCTTGTGAAAAAAACCCCCACTCGTAAAGGAGTAGGGGACATGAAAACAGTAAATCAAATGGTAAACCAAGTGTAGCATACAATTACGGAATATCCTAATTTAATAAATAATGGCTTATAAAATAACCCTTATTTTAGAACTAAGTGACTTTATCCTTGTTTTGCTAACAGTTGATTTACTTTAATAAGAACATCAAAAGAATATAAAACTAAATGTGTAAATTAAGGAAGGCCAAAATGGTCACTTTATGTCTTCTTGCAAATATTTGTGAAATATGTTAATATAAATATGAATTATTTTTGTTCGGTGTAAAGGATCGTATTAGTAAAGCTTTTCGTCTTGATGATCACTGAGAGCAAGGATAGTAACACAATGTGTGCTTTTACACACTAGGAGGCAACAAAAATGGAAAACGGTAAAGTAAAATGGTTTAACAGCGAAAAAGGCTTCGGATTCATCGAACGTGAAGGTGGAGAAGACGTATTCGTTCATTTCTCAGCTATTCAAGGCGAAGGTTTCAAATCTTTAGAAGAAGGTCAAGCAGTGACTTTCGATGTTGAGCAAGGTCAACGTGGAGCTCAAGCAGCTAACGTGCGTAAAGCTTAATTATAAAAATAAAAATTGACAGACTCTTTTTATGGGAGTCTGTTTTTTTATTTTTAAAAAACAAGGAACCCTACTCAAGAATGAGTAGTTTAAAAGGTCATTCTTTTTGTGTTACCCATCCTGTCAAAGGGAACCGTATTAAGTCCTTTAGAAATGAAATGACTCTTGAAACATAAGATTCAATAAAGACTTTAGAATGGGGTAGAATGAATAATGAAATTACTTTTGTTATGAATTATTTTCCTGAGAATTTTACCTGAATAAATTTTATAAAAAATGAATAGAAATTAGAATTAAAAATTATTGACATAAAACGACGGATAATGATAAAATAGTAAATTTGATAAATTAGATAAAATGTGTTACCATTAAAAAAGTAAGTATCAAATATAAGAATAATTGTTCTTAAGCTTTTAATTCCATTGTTTATCATGACTTCAACGCATATTTTTAATGAACCTCTTTATTTCCTCATATTCGATTGTTTCTAATTTTCTCGCACAAAAATCGATATTACCCATTGAGTTAATAAAAGTAATTTTTGGGGTTTACAAACCTGATTCACACTGGCACGGTTAAGGAGCTGTAAGGATGAAAGAGAGACTTTCATTGTTTTAAGTATATCAAGGCTATTTTATAATGAAAAAACTTTAAGAAGATCATACATTTGGATCTATTTTATATGTTTGGGGGAGGTTTAAGTACCTCTATGCTATATGGCACGTTTTTGTGATTGCCGGAGTAGCGTCTCACTTTTTTTCACTATTTTTGTATCTGAATAAGTAAGGGATGTATTGTTCATTTTTTGAGCATTGAATAAACAAACTGGAGGTATAACCTTGAACAAAACAAAATTAATACAAGTAGTATCAGCGAAATCAGAGCTTTCCAGAAAAGATGCAGAATCAGCTATAGAGGCTGTATTCGATGTTATTACACAATCACTAGTTAGCGGAAATTCTTTTGCAATTTTAGGATTTGGGAAATTTGAAGTATGTCACCGTGAAGCTCGTGTTCGTCTTGATCCTAAAACGGGGGAAGAATTCCTAATCCAAGCTGGTAAAGTCCCTGTTTTTCGGGCTAGTAAGTCATTGATACAGCAAATGTAAAATTATGGTTATTCTCAATATAAGATGTGCCATTCGTTACTGAAATCAGTATTCCACGTTAAATAGTACATCCTCTACATTCCCACAACACACCGATAAAATAGGTTAATACAACACTTGGTCAGATTGCGATGTCAAAAGACATCGCATTTTCCTTATTTCACGAAAGGGTGATTGAGTTAAAAGACGTTTTCCTGCGGAAAGGCATTCTCCAAAAAATTGGGGGATGTCATTTTTTATTAAAAGAATTAAATTTTGTGAAAAACTGTGCTTAATGTCTGAGGGGAAAATCCTTCAATACTTTTGCTGATTCATATAATTCTGAAATCTTTGATGATTACATAATATTTCCTCCTTTTTGTTATATTAAAGAAATTATTGCCCTTATTACAGATTTGGAAACGTGAAGTATTGAAGAAACGAATAAATACAGTGAATAGCTCTGTTACAAAAAAGATAGCCATTTTTATATAAACAAAAAGCACCGCAATAGCGATGCAAATTAATACCTTCTACCTTACATTTTTTGGTGTAAATTCACACTTTTCAAAAGTAATCGAAATCTGTTGCAGGATTTTTTTATCCGCCTACAATAGTTCCTCCATTCACATGAATAGTCTGCCCGCTTACATAAGAAGAATCATCAGACGCTAAATAAACATAGGCGGGTGCCAACTCATACGGCTGCCCTGCTCTTCCCATTGGTGTATCAGAACCAAAAGTGGCGACCTGATCAGCTGTAAAAGTGGAGGGAATCAGCGGTGTCCAAATGGGTCCCGGAGCAACCGCATTGACCCGGATACCATGTCCGACAAGTGATAGTGCCAATGAACGGGTAAAGGTAACGATGGCCCCTTTTGTTGCTGAATAGTCAATCAGCTGTTCATTGCCATGGTAGGCTGTAATCGAAGCTGTATTAACAATGGAAGCACCTTTTTTTAAATAAGGTAAGGCCATTTTGGACATATAAAAATAAGAAAATATATTGGTCCTGAATGTTTTTTCCAGCTGTACTGATGTAATATTTAATAGACTCTTTTGCGGATGCTGCTCAGCGGCATTATTCACGAGTATATCCAGACTCCCGAACTCTGACAGTACTTTGTGAATGATATCTTTACAAACATCTTCATGGCCGATATCACCGGCATATAGCTGACATTTGCGACCCTCCGCCTCAATTAGCTTTTTGGTTTCACCGGCATCATCATGTTCGTCTAAGTAAACAATGGCAATGTCGGCCCCTTCTTTAGCAAATAAAAGGGCAACTGCCTTTCCAATCCCGCTGTCTCCACCCGTTATAATCGCCGTTTTGCCAGCAAGTTTTCCACCGTCCTTGTATTCTGGGCCTTGAGAAATGGGCCGGGGATTCATTTCTGCCTCAACTCCAGGCTGCGTGGTTTGATGCTGCGGGGGAAAAATAGGCTTCTTTTGATTTTGATTAGTCATTCATCCATACCTCCAAGTGATTATTTCACCTGTTAGTTTTAGGAGTAAGGCTTAATATTATTAGATAATATTTGCTATAATGACCACTATGTAGCTTTCATTATTTATCAAAAGGGGAGTGGAAGATGGAACTTAACGTGTTTGAAGAGATGGCAAAAAGATATGATACAGAAGAAAGAATAGAGCTAGCAAAAGTGATAGTAAAGGAAGTAAGACCAGAACTGCAAAATAGTAAATCAAAATCTTTAATAGACTATGGGAGTGGAACGGGTCTAATTAGTTTAGAATTATCAGATTTAGTTGGTTCTATTTTAATGGTTGATTCCTCGCAGAAAATGTTAGAGGTTGCGAAAGCTAAAATTGCCCACAAAGGAATCACCAACTCTAACGTACTATATTCCGATTTTACTCAAGAAACTCAGGACCTTAAGGCAGACATCGTGTTAATGTCACTAGTCCTTCTTCATATTCCAGATACTAAAAAAATTTTACAAGAATTGTTTAACATTTTAAATCATGGTGGTAAGCTCATGATTATTGACTTTGACAAAAATGTTCAAATAAATCATCCAAAGGTCCATAACGGTTTTTTGCATGAAGAACTGGAAAAGCAACTATCCGAAGTTGGATTTAATTCCATTAAATTTAAGACATTCTATCATGGTACTCGTATTTTTATGAATCAAGATGCCTCCATGTTTATTTCCAGTAGTATAAAGTGATTTCATTTTTTAAATAAAGAACCATTCATATCAAAAGTCTTGGCCTTACATAGGATGGAATGTCATTGTCCTTGTTTATTCCCAGTTGATGTGACTGGTTCTTTTTCCGATTCATCATGGGTGGTGGTTGCATTCAACAATACCACTCCCCCTATAATGAAGATAATTCCAGTTATTTTAATGGTATTAAACAGTTCACCCCATACAACCACACCAATTAAAGCGGTTAACGCTGTCCCTATTCCTGACCAGATGGCATAGGCTAAACTCAATGGAATGGTTTTAAGACAAACCGATAAGCTATAAAAAGAAAGACCATACCCCACGACCACTCCAATAGAAGGAAATATATGAGTGAAGCCATCCGATGCTTTAAGCATAGTAGTAGCAAAAATCTCCGCTATAATCGAAATAGCTAAAGCGATATACCCTTTCATCCGTGGTTCCCTCCACCATTTAATAAAATAACGCCCCCAATTATGGAAACTAAGCCTAAGAGTTTTCTAACATTAAAATTCTCTTTATATATGAAAATCCCAACTAATGCTGTAAGTGCCGTTCCCAGGCCAGACCAAATGGCATACACCAATCCGAGTGGCAAAGACTTTAACGATAAAGATAGAGCGTAAAAAGCCATTCCGTATCCAAGTGCTACTCCTAAAGAGGGTAATAGTTTTTTGAAGCCATTAGTTGCTTTAAGCATGGAACTGCCAAACACTTCGCTTAATATGGCAAAGATTAATAGCATAAATGCATTCATGATTTTTCCTCGCATTTTTTTACATTTATTGTACCGTTTGGACGATTTGTTTGTAAATTTTAATAAAGATCCTTAGGTCATAAAATCGCCATATGTATAATTTGTGAAAGATATAGTTTGTATGAAAAGTATGATTTAACATACAAGTGAGGTGATGAAACATGATGAGTCATGGGAAAATTTTTGGGACAACCAGCATGGGTGAAAGAGGCCAGGTTGTCATCCCATCGGAAGCACGGGAAGAACTAGGAATTAAGCCAGGAGAAAAGTTTGTGGTATTTGGTGACGCACGGAAAGGGACAGTGATTCTAGTTAAATCGGAAATTATGAACAAGTTTGCAAATTTCTTTTTCAACAAGTCCAAACGCTTTGAAAAAATGGCTCAGGAAATTTTTGATAAGACGGAGGCCGAAGAAGAAACGGAACAGGAATAGCATAAACAAACTGGGAAAGTAAATCCACGCAGACCTTTCCCGTTAAGCCTGCAGGAAGGGGAGTCCAGCATGCGTGAGATGACACGCTTACTATTCAACAAACGATTTCGCACCACCTTTTTTATGTTCATCGGTTTCTTTTTCCATTTCTGGTGGCATGGGAAAACGAAACGATTTCGCAGCAAAGAGGGAGCCGAGCGAAGGGCCAAGACTATTTATATCTCACAGGCTAAGAAATTTGCAGCTACTGCAGTAAAAATGGGCGGGTTAATTATCAAGCTAGGGCAATTTGTCAGCTCTAGAGTCGATATTTTGCCAAAGGAATACACTGACACCCTGGCAGAGCTTCAGGATTCGGTGGCACCGGTAGATTCTGAGATAGCGATGAAGTGCATTGAAGGCGAGCTTAATGGTAATATTCAAGAGCAGTTTACCTTTTTTGATGAAACACCTGTTGCTGCAGCATCATTAGGTCAAGTACATAAGGCCGTCTTGAAAAACGGCGAACCAGTAGCAGTAAAAATTATGCGTCCCGGAATAGAAGAAACAATCGCACTCGATTTAGTTACATTAAAAATCTTAATTGCTTTTGCCCGACGTTTTACAAAAGTGGAAAAGTTCGTAGACTTACAGGACGTCTATCTAGAATTTGAGGAAGTCATCCATGATGAACTTGATTATGTAAAAGAAGCAAACAATATCGAGAACTTCCGTGAACAGTTTGCAGAGTTTCCAGGTGTTGAGGTTCCACGGGTTTACCAGGAGCTATCAACTAATAAAATGTTGGTGATGGAGTTTATCGAGGGTGTCAAAATCAATGAGATCGACAACTTAAATATTAATAAGAAGAAACTCGCCTCGATTTTATATTTGTCATTTTTAAAGCAGTTAATGGAGGAAGGCTTCTTTCATGCTGATCCCCATCCAGGTAACCTGCTGGTAAAGCAGGACGGAACCTTGGTTTATATTGATTTTGGCATGGTTGGGACGATGACATCGGAAATGCGGGAGAACATGATCAAGCTGGCCATGGCCATTTATTTGAAAGATGCCGGTGGAATTGCAGCCGCATTGGCTGATCTTCGTTTTTTAAGAAAAAACGCTGATAAATCGTTGTTAACAAAGAATATTAAAGCAGTGCTTTCTAGTTTCGCAGATGGCAATTTTAATATTGACAAGCTTAGTAATGAAGTTTTTCTTGAGGAGATGCGGGAATTTTTGTATGAGCAGCCGTTTCAAATCCCGTCAAAGACCACTTTTCTTGGCAAAGCGATTGCGACAGTATATAGCCTTTGCAACGGGTTGGATAGGGACTTTGATATTATTGCATTGACGAAGCCATTCGTGGAGGACTTGATGACCAGTAATGCGGTTAATCCGGCAAAAGATACGGTTATTGAACAGGTGAAAAATACACTTTTAAATATCCTCCCATCTTCACGAAAGGTCATGAACATGATCGACCAGCTGGAATCCGGTGAGATGAGAATCAATCCATCAAAGACCTTTGAGAAAAAGCTGATGGAGCAGAAGGAGAATCAAACGCGAAGGTTGGTTATGGCCCTATTTGGGACCGGGTTGTTAATTTCAGGTGCACAGTTATTTTCGCATTCAGAGGTAGCCGGAATGGTTATGATGGTAGTAGGTGGTTTCATAACGATTTTGCAGGCTGGAAAAGGCAGCGGGAGAAGAAGACGGCGCCCGCCACATCCACGTCCCTCGCAGTTCAATAAATAATGACGAACTCCTCAACTTCTGAGGGGTTTTTTTATGGGTTTATTCACCAAGTCTTCCTTATTGTAAGATCCTGTCGAAAACGGTACAATTTTAATAAAGAATCAATGGGGGTTTACGATGAAGAAACTAGTTTTACTGATTATGACGGCGCTTCTCCTTACTGCGTGTACTCCAAAGGCCTACACGGAGAGCTTGGATGCCGGAAAGGCTGCATTGCAAAAGGGAGATTATGATAAGGCGATTAACCAATTTGAAAATGCGCTTGAGGAAAAAGAAACGCAGGAAGCGCAAGATTATCTCCATTTCTCCAAGATCATGCAAGATAGTATTACTCTTTATCATAGTGGGGAATTTGAAAAAGCATCCCAGACGATCAAAACTCTTCTAACAGAGAAGTTTTCAAAAAATGTTAATCAAAAAATTGTCAATCAAGCCAATGTTTGGGCTCAAAAAATTGAGGATGCAAAAACACTTTCTGATGTGATGAAGCAAAACATCGAGAAAGGAAATACCTTGCTTGAACAAAAGCAATATGATCAAGCGTATGATTTATTTAAGCAAGTCGCTGATACCAAAAATGTCCCTGAAGTAGCTTCAATCGAAGAAATGGTTAGAAATGCCGCAAAGCTTGCAGCCGAGACGAATCAAAAGAAAAATGATAGAACATCAGAGGACAGTCCAAACCAATCTAATGAACAAACGAGCAATGACTCTAATAAGAAAGATGAAACCAAACAAGGGAGTGCAAATCAATCCCTAACTCAAGACCAAGCAGCCGATCTTGTTAAACAATCCCTCAATATTTCAAACAGCAGTAATGAAAAGGTTCAATATGACCATGAGGAAAATGGCGCATACATTTTCCGTGTCTATGAATTTGTCGTTGATAACCCGGGAACCGGAGAAGGACATACTGCAACACGTGGCTGGTATGGAGTGAATAAAGAAACGAAAAAAGTTTATAATGCAATGGAATAAAGGAAAAGGCTGACTTTCACGGGTCAGCTTTTTTAGTGTGCAAGGCATGGCAACTATCTAGGTAGTGAAAATATGAGCGTATCTCACAGGCTAACAGTAGAAGAACTAAAGCAATAACTAGTTTAAGTATATTTCTTCACGATGTTATTGATCAAACCTGCAATATCTATTATGTATTCGGAATAAAACGTATACAAATTTTAGTATTAGAACCAATTTTAAACATTTTTCCAATTTGAAAAGTGCGTTTTTTGGTGAAACCTATAAATAATTAAGAAAAACAAGGATACCGTTTATAACTTGGTATCCTTTCTGAACTTCTCTAATAAGAAATTTATTGGTTATCACTGTTCTTATCTAGCTGTTTTTTATTTAAAAGAGAACTATTAAATGCCCTCTCGTTAATTAATGAAGAGGGAAAAAAGGGCGCACTCAATATAGGAATGTGAAATGAATCAGAAATGACTTTATCCGGTAGTAACTCACATTTGGGGAAATTAATAATCTATATACTAATAACAAGTGTGTTTATCCAGAAGGGATAACACACTTTTTTTGGATGTTTTTGATGTAAAAAATTGTAAAAAAAAACACACTAAAACAAACGGGTGAGACGTTTCTATCACAAATGGAAAATGGTGTATTGGTAAAGAAATACCAAGGGTTAATTTTAAAATTAATTTTACTCGCCATCTTTATGATTTTTTTGTTGTAAATACAACAATAATAAGTTATTTTTAATTTAAGACTTTTTATTGTATTTGCAACAAAAATTAGTTAAGGAGTTAATTATGAAAGAAATCCTTCGTGAAATTGGAATGATTGCAAGGGCATTAGATTCTATTAGTAATATGGAATTTAAAGAATATGACCTCACAAAAGGGCAGTATTTGTACCTTGTACGAATATGTGAAAACCCTGGAATTATTCAAGAAAAATTAGCTGAGATGATAAAGGTTGACCGAACTACAGCAGCACGTGCTATAAAGAAACTGGAGATAAGTGGATTCATTGATAAGAAAGATGATGAACATAACAAAAAAATAAAAAAACTTTTTCCAACAGAGAAAGGCAAGAATGTCTATCCTTTCATAAAAAGAGAAAATGATCATTCCAATATGGTTGCCTTAGATGGGTTTACAGAAGTGGAAGTGGAGATTATTTTTAATCTTCTTCAAAGAGTGAGAAAAAATGTTGAAGTTGATTGGGAATTTGTTAAAAAAGGAAACAAAAGAAATTACTGATGATATAAAGTTTATTGCACTTGCAACAAAAAACAAGAGGTGAAATTTTATGAGTTGGAATTTGAAAAAATTTAACGAGTTAACAAATATTGAACTATACAATCTTTTAAAAGAAAGAACCTTAGTTTTTGTGGTTGAACAAAATTGTCCTTACCTAGAAGTTGATGGTAAAGATCCTTTTTCATATCATCTTTTTAAAGAAGACAATGGAGAAATCATTGCATATTTAAGGATTGTACCTGCAGGTGTTTCCTATCGAGAAATTTCTATTGGAAGAGTCTTTGTGAAGAAAGAATACAGGGGACAAGGAATTGCAGAGGAACTTTTAAGAAAAGGGCTAGATTTTATCCTAAACGAATTAAAAGAAACAAATGTTAAAATTCAAGCCCAAGATTATTTAAGAAAATTCTATAGTTCCTTTGGTTTTCAAACCATATCCGAAACATATTTAGAAGATAATATCCCTCACGTCGATATGCTTTTACAAAGATGACACAACGGGTTATTATCGGTTAGCGATTGAAGTTATATTAAGATGTAGAAGAGATTATGAAGGATTACACTGCGCGAAACGTTTCCTTATAGGTGCTAGAGCACGAAATAGGAGAATTGCTATCAAGCAATTACACTGATTACTAAAACCCGAAAATGAAAGCTGTTATGTTGAGTTGAAACGAGTTATCTGATCCTTGAAACCTCAACCAAATTCGGTATAGATGTTTCAAAAGAATACGGTGTTGTGAGAGGGGAGAAAATAAGTCAGCTTATTTTCCCTCTACTCGATTGTAGATCCAAGCAATTTGTTTAATTTCTTCTCCTGAAATCCTAATACTAAATTTCCATCTATAAAGGTTGCCGGAGTAGCATAAATTTTCCTCTCTATTAGTTGATCCATATATTCCTTATGTATTGATGCATTTCGCTCCTCAAATTCAATTCCATGTTCTTTTAAAAAGGCTTTAACTTTTTCGCAGTAGGCACAGCCATTGCTGCTATAGACTATAACTTCATGTTTACTCATTAATTTTATCACCTCCTAAAAAAATTATATATAAAAAAGTCCAACCGTAAAAGTTGGACTTGAAAAGATTTATTCTAAACTGATTTTCCAAGGAAGGCTTTAAGCATCCATACATGCTTTTCCAGGCCGGAGTGAACCGCCAGCAGCATATCTCCTGTTGTTTCATCACCTAAGTCCCCGGCAATACCCATTCCTTCTTTTAATTCACCAATAATAATGGAGAAATCATTTATAATGGATTGCACCATTTCATCAGCTGTTTCAGCACCGTTTGCTTCTTGAATAGAAGAAAGTGCAAGACTTTCCTTCATTGTAGCAACAGGATTTCCGCCGATTGCTAATAATCTTTCAGCAAGCTCATCAATATGTAAAGCAGCTTCATTATAGAACTCTTCAAACTTTACATGTAATGTGAAAAATTGACCGCCTTTTACGTACCAGTGGTAGTTATGTAATTTTACATATAACACGGACCAGTTGGCAATTTGCTTATTCAAAATGTTGACTAATTGATTTTCCATGATCGAAAATCCTCCTTTTTTTGTTTCTTATTATATTATTACCTTTGTGCCAGTGAAATCCTAGCTGCTTTTGAGGAAAATGTTGACAAATTAGTGAAAAGGATTATGACAGCAGTTGATATATTGTAAAATTTGCTCCTAATTTTTCATATATTTCCACTAACAGGAAGGAGGACTTTGATGGACCTTTTTTCCATATGTTAAAAAAGTCCTTTTATAACAAGGGGCATGTAAGGGGGAAAAACGCCTTCCACTTTTTGGGCGGTGAATAAGTATGTTACAGCTGATAGCCTTGGTACTAGAGAAACCGCGATGCGAATCTAGGAGGTTATTAAATGAATAAATTAAAAAAACTGGTCATTGCAGCTGGATTGATGTTATCGATATCGTCTTTTACGTTAAATGTCCAAACAGAGGCAGCAACATCTACTTATAAAGTTAATACGGGTGAAACCTATTGGAAAATAGCAGCAAAGTTTGGTGTCCCGATTCGAAATTTAATGGATGCCAACCATGCAACAAGTTCAGCTCTATATGCTGGGCAAAATCTAGTAATCCCGAATTCTACTATTTCTGATGCTGACAAGGATCTAATTGCCCGTCTTGTTCGTGCCGAGGCGGTTGGGGAGCCGTATGCAGGTAAAGTTGCGGTCGCAACAGTCATTTTAAACCGTCTAAAAAATCCCTCTTTCCCTTCAACTGTTCATGGTGTCATCTATCAAATTGACAGTGGACACTATGCTTTTACACCAGTCCAAAATGGAACGATTAATCAGCAGTCTGATGTAGAATCAAAGCGTGCTGTAAATGAAGCTTTAGCATTTAGCGGACAGGGAAGTGGCTCATTGTACTTTTACAATCCAAAAATCACTTCAAGTAAATGGATTTTATCACGCCCCGTAACCGTAACGATTGGGAATCATCGGTTTGCAAAATAAATCAATAGTAGTAATATGCGCATAAATTGTGAAAGCTAATCCACATGGATTAGCTTTTTCTCTTATAAAGGAAAGAATAATGAAACTTCTGTTCCTTCACCTTCTTTACTTGTAACTTTAATTTCCCCTTTATGCAGCTTCATGATACTTTTGGCAATATTTAATCCTAGACCGGTTCCTCCCGTTTCTCTGCTCCTGGCCTTATCTATCCGGTAAAAACGCTCAAAAATATGTTGAATTTCGTCCCGAGGTATACCGATTCCAGTATCTTTTACACGGAATATAGCACGTTGTTTATTTTTTTCTAAAAATACTTGTATCTTGTCATTACTGTATTTCATTGCGTTATCAAGTAATATAATGATCACCTGTTTAATTTTTAACTCATCTGCCCAAATTGTAATTGGGTTTTCTTCATAGTAAAATGTTATTTCTCGATGATAGACATCTTTAAGTTGTTTTAAAGTACTTTGGCATAAAGCTACTAAATTTATTTGGTCAAGTTCTAAAACAGTTTCATTTTCTAAAGCGGCCAAGTCTAAAAATGTCTCAGTCATTTTCTGAATTCTGGTTGCCTCCGCATGAATCGCGGTGATTGCTTCATTAGCTAATTGTTCGTTTTCTATACCGTGCCTTCTTAGTAAATTGGCATAGCTCTTTATAACGGTTAAAGGTGTTTTTAATTCATGGGAGGCATCAGAGACAAACTGGTTTTGTTTTTCCATATTGATTTGCAGTTTTCCTATCATCCGATTAAACGTACTTGCCATCATCTGAAGTTCATCTTTCGTATTATTCTGAATGGTGATGGTCTTTGGAATACCGCTCTTTTCAATTTCCTCCATCGTATGAATCATATTCGAAATCGGCCTCATAATGATGTTGGCGAGCCATCTTCCTCCCAGCAAGGATAACAAGGCAGCTATTACTGTACATGATATTAAGATAACTCGAAGAATTTCCTTTCTTGCTTCTAGGCCCTGTAATCGTTCACCAATCTCTAAACTAGTACTTTTATTGATTGGCATACGTACGACCAATACTTGTTCCTCTCCCTTTTCAGCAGAAATTAAACGTGTTTGGGATTGTTTATTTGTTGTATATTTTCCTTTAATCTTTTTAGAGAGTAAATGATCATTCGTTACTTCATAAAGGATTTGATCCTTTTGCTGAATAACTCGAATGTAGGAATGTTCTGCTAAATATTCTTTTAATATTCCTTCTGTATCGGATGGCTCCTGATTTTTATCGAGCCCTTCCAAAACCTCTTCAGCCTTTTGAGAAAGCATATTCACTTCCATATTTACAGTCGTTTTCATAAATAAGAAGAAGACGGCAAAGTTAATAAGAATTAATATGATTAGCATCCAAGCGGTGGTTAGAAGATTAATTTTTGTAGTGATCTTCATCCTTCTTCTCCTTTATCGTAAAGCCGATGCCTCTGATAGTTGTAATTAATGGTTCTGAAAAACCTTCATCTATTTTTTTTCTTAAATGTCGTATAAAAACATCAATGACGTTCGTTTCACCCTCGTACTCGTAACCCCAGACATTAATAATAATATTCTCACGTGTAGCAATTTTATTTTTGTTCATAACTAGGTAAACTAGGAAATCATACTCTTTTGGCGTTAAAGCGATTAGCTTTCCGCTCCTTTTCACTTCTCTTGTATCCATATTGATGAGGAGATCCTGAACAGTTAATAAGGATGCGTCCTCATTAGGATTTCCACCTATAGGATGATTCCGGATGCACGCTCGAATCCTGGCTAATAACTCTTCTATTTCAAAAGGTTTTGTTACATAATCATTTGCACCATGATCTAGCCCTGCTACCTTGTCCAATGTTGTATTCCGAGCTGTTAACAGAATAACTGGAATGACGCTGTTTTCTTTTCTAAACCTTCTCAGCACTTCCATTCCGCTTATTCCGGGCAGCATCATATCTAATAAAATCAGGTCAATCTCAGTATGCAAGGCTGCATCCAAGCCGGTAATACCGTCATGCTGCACCGTTACTTGATACCCTTCATACTCCAATTCCATTTTTAAGACACGGGCAATTTGAGCTTCATCCTCGATGATCAGAATATGTTTTTTCATTTCACCCTCATTCCTTTCTATTAATAATGTATCACGTTCTTCAAATGAATTTTTCATCTTAATGAATTATTAATGTTTTATTCAGATTTCGTACAAGTTCCTTCTCTATAGTTAAGATATCCAGTTTTGAAGTTGATTTTTAGAAAATATATGAGGAGGGATATCATGAAAAAATTAATAGAGGCAACTATGCAAAGAGGTATTTTGATGATTGTTTGTGTTGTCATTATTTTGGCATGGGGAGGTATTTCTGCTTTCCAAATGCAGCGAGATTATTTGCCGGGAATCACTAATACGACTCTCTCGGTAAGTATGAGAGTGCCAGGCTATCAAGCAGCACAGGTGAAACAACAGGTTACCGACAATCTGGCAAGTGCTGTTAAAGCAGTGGATGGGTTGTCCAATGTTGAAACCACTTCTTATGATGGCGGGTTATTTATGAGTTTGTATTTTTCCATGAATACTGACATGAAACTAGCAGAAGATCAGGTAAACAAAGCATTGGCGAATGCAGATTTTCCGCCAACCATTACAAGCACGCCCCTAGTAACACGACTAACAACAAGTTCATTTCCAATTCTAACCTATAGTGTTACCAGTTCGAAATTGGATGAACCAACATTACGCTCTACCGCTACCCAGGAAATTGTAAAACAATTAAAATCTGTTCCAGGTGTAGCCGATGTATCCATTTTTGGAGGAGCAAAAGATGGCTATGTATTAACCGTCCGTTTGAAAGACCTGGTGAAAAACGGATTAACCTTGGATGATGTGAATAAGTCGTTTGCTTTGGCTGTTCCATCCTTGCCACAGGGGAATATTTTGAACAACCAATTATCGATACCTGTATCGTTTGATGGACTGTCATTAACGGTGCAGCAAATGGAGAACGTTACAATTAAGAATAAGGAAGGAAAACTCATTCCGGTTTCAGCGTTTGGGACCATTACTCATTCCTTAAATGATGTAAAAACTATTTCTCGGACGAATGGAGCACCGAGTGTCACATTAAATGTGATTAAGACGCCTTCCGCCAATATTACAGATGTTGCTAACAAAGTAAAAGATCGTGTTGCTCATCTTCACTTGGACACGATCAATCCAAAAGATGTTTCCTTCCAGGTGTTACTTGATCGGGAAAAAGAATTAAACAGTTCTCTTTTCGGATTAGTTCGTGAAGGTTTGCTGGGTTGTTTATTCTCTATGATATGTGTGTTCTTCTTTTTCCGAAATGTAAGATCGACATTATTAATCGCGATTTCGCTACCGATTTCCTTGTTGGCGACCACCGCTTTCTTAAAATCCATGGGGATCACGTTAAACATTTTAACGGTATCCGGTTTGATAGTTGCGATGGGGCGTATTGTCGATGACTCGATTGTTATTTTGGATAACATGTATCGAAAGCGAGAAGAATCGAAGGATAAACATCTACTCTCCATTCTTGCCTCATCTGTAGTTGAAATGATTCCTGCGATATTAGGCTCCACCCTAACGACTATTGCAGTGTATATACCAATTGCGTTTGTTGGCGGGATTATCAGTGCATCCTATAGCGGATTTGCCTGGTCGGTTGTCATTGCCCTAGTTATCTCATTCTTTGTAGCGATGCTTGTCATTCCAGCTCTTGCTTTTATGGGCTGGAAAGGCGGAAATGTAGAAAAACAAACAGTCAAACTTGATTCAAAAATGAAACCGATTTTGCTATCGGCCTTTAAACACAAAAAGGCAATGATTATTGTTTCAATATTAGTTTTTATAGGAGCAGGGGTCTATTCAGCATTTCTTCCAGTAAGTTTATTACCAAGTGGAAAAATAGGACAGATTGCTATTAAAGCAGAGTTGCCTAAGGGAAGTACATTAATTCAAGTAGATTCTGAAGTTCAAAAAATTGAAGAGTCATTAAAACAAAATTCTAAGATCACAGCCTATTCGGCCAATTTCGGTTCGACAATGACACCACAAAGTGATGACGTGTTTGATCAAGGTGGTGGTTTTATCACTTATCCAAATGTTGCAAACCTTTCAGTTGTGCTGAAAAATGCCAAGGATGTTGATCCGGTTATAAAACAATTGCAAA
The DNA here is from genome assembly GCF_051233465.1 of Neobacillus solisequens. Classification (NCBI taxonomy): domain Bacteria; kingdom Bacillati; phylum Bacillota; class Bacilli; order Caryophanales; family Bacillaceae; genus Neobacillus; species Neobacillus solisequens. The sequence continues at coordinate 117,353 of NZ_JBKFGJ010000010.1, forward strand.
AACAGCTACCGACATTATCTAATAATGTCATTTATACAGTAACAAGCCAGAACATTTCCGGTGATGATTCGCAAATGAGAATCTTGTTTACAGGTTCAGATCAAGCAACGTTGGATCAAGTGGCCCAAGAAACGAGAGCAAAATTATCGAAGATCCGGGGCTTGAGTGTCGATGGAAAAGTGGATTTAACCAATGGTTCACCAAAGTATAAGGTGACATTTGACCAAACAGCGATTCAAGCAAAAGGGGTACAAGTTGCGGATATTTTAACAGTAATCAATCGTTATATGTCAGCTTCCAAAGATTCTATGATTACGGTCGATCATAAAGCACTTCCTGTTGACCAATATCTGGATCAAATCGCAACAGGAGCAAATTCAACGATTACGTTAAATGCCACTCCGAATGATGTCTTATCATCTCTGGGTGCTGAAACGCTAATGGGTATGAATGGACAACTGGTCCGTTTTGACCAAATAGCCAAGATAGAAAAAGATCTGTCTTCATCCTCCATAAGTGAAAGGGATGGTCAACCATTCTCCCTTGTGACAGCACAGATTACATCAAATGACATCAGTAAAGTGTCAGTTCAAGCGGAGAAAGCTTTAAGTAAAATGAATTTTCCTAAAGATGTGACGTACTCATTAGGTGGAATTTCTGAACAAGTAAAACAAATGATTTTTGATATGTCTGTTGCCGTTGCCTTTTCCATTCTATTGGTCTTACTGATTACCTCTGCGATTTTTAAAGGCTGGCGGGCACCATTATCAGTTCTTTTAAGTATCCCGCTTGCTTTAAGCGGTGTAGTCATAGCATTGATTTTATTCCATGGTGAATGGAATTTAGCTGCTCTAATTGGGGTTTTGATGCTGACTGGCATTGTTGTAACAAATGGTATTGTGTTGATTGATAAAATTGAAAGAAATCGACGGGAGGGAATGCCTGTAAAAGAAGCTATTTTAAATGGAAGTCTTTCAAGGATCAGACCTATTTTAATGACAGCAGCTGCAACAATATTGACTTTGTTGCCACTGGCGTTTTCACATAATGCCGATACCGTTATTTCTCAAACACTTGGAATTGTAGTCATTGGAGGAATGGTGACATCAACCCTTAATAGCTTTATTATCATTCCTATCATCTATGAATGGCTTCATAAGAAAACTGTGATTAATAGTCACACTACATTAAGTGTTCCAAAGTAATTAACATAAAAAGGCCGATTCCAATAAGTTTGGAATCGGCTTTTTTTATACGTGAGCTTCCCGTTTTAATTTTAATGCAGCAAGGCTGGCAAAATCATGAATAATGGTTGCTGCTAATAAAGATGTAATTTGTGTTGGATCATAGGGTGGCAATACTTCGACTAAATCGTAGCCAATAAAGTTAAAATCAGTTAGGGCACGAATCATTTGCAGGGTTTCAAAGCTGCTTGGGCCGCCAACTTCAAGTGTTCCAGTACCAGGGGCGCAAGATGGATCAACAAAATCAATATCAAAGGTAAGGAAACATGGTGTGTCCCCGATGGTTTCTTTCATTTCTCTAATCACATCTTGATATCCGCGTTGTTTTAACTCAGGTGTTGTTATCACCTGGTAGCCAAGATCTGTGCTTGCATCAATGTCCCCAGGATGATTCAAAGTACCGCGGATGCCGATTTGGAACACCTTATTCGGAATAAGCAGGTTTTCCTCAAATGCACGAATGAATGGAGAACCGTGCCAATATTTTTCATCATAATAAGTATCCCAAGTATCTGTATGTGAGTCAAAATGGATCATCGCAACAGGGCCGTGAACTTTAGCTGCAGCACGAAGGTTGGCTAAGGTTACGGAATGGTCTCCGCCGATGCCAATTGGTGTAATGCCTTGTTCCATTAATTCTGTCATCGCTTTTTCAATGATTTCATAGCTGCGATGGATATTGTGTGGGATGACGGAGACATCACCTATATCGATTGCATTACAGTCATCGAATGGATAAACTTTATGAATGGGATGATATGGAAATAAAGTCATGGAAGCTTGACGAATCGCTTGTGGAGCAAAGCGAGCCCCAACACGGAAGGAAGCTGCCGTATCAAATGGTACTCCCACAATTGCTAATTTTGCCTTTTCTCTGTTGGAAGGCAATCTCATAAAGGTTCCAGTAGTACAAAATTCAGGTTTTACATCAGGTGATAATGGATATTTCATTTTTAAATCCCCCGCTTGTCATTAGTATTACGTATTACATATATTTGATATGCAAGTAGTATGCCAATTCAAAAAAATGCAGAAAATTAGCTGTATATATAATAAGTAATACCAAATATTTATTTAAAACGGAATAGAATATGCACAATTGAATAATTCTGAATTTTCTACATCTGCTTATTTTGTTGAATTTTCTTATTTTATATGGTGGATTTTGTGGAAATCTCTGTTTGGCATAATAATTGCATGTAAAATTTATTGAATTTTTCAAAAAGGGAGGAATAAGAAATTTCTCAAATACAAAGGGGTATTCAAGGTTTGAAAACGCTTTAAAACATACAAGGGGGAATGATACGTGGAAAATGGCGTAAAGCTGAAAAGATCGTTAAAACTTTGGCAGGTTGTCATCATGGGTTTGGCCTATATGACACCAATGGTGGTGTTTGATACTTTTGGAATTGTTTCGGGATTGACAAAAGGTCATGTCCCAACAGCATATATTATTGCCTTGGTTGGCATGTTATTTACAGCATTAAGTTATGGTCAACTTGTCAAAGTGTTTCCGCAGGCCGGTTCAGCCTATACGTACACTCAAAAAGCTATTAGCCGTCGCTTAGGATTTCTTGTCGGCTGGTCGTCTTTACTAGATTATTTATTTTTGCCAATGGTAAACGCTTTATTAACAAAACTATATTTAAATGCATTATTTCCATCGGTTCCTGATCTTATTTGGGTTATAGGTTTTGTAGGTATTGTTACTTACCTTAATTTAAGAAGCGTAAATATCCTGGCAAATTTTAATACATTGTTTGTCGGTGTACAGATCTTGATTATGATCGTATTTATTATCTTGGTTGTGAAGGGGTTGAATGGTGGAGAAGGGACGGGTACTGTTTTTAGTATTCAACCGTTCTTTAAAGAAGGGATGAGTTTACCATTACTGGTTACTGGGGCAACGGTTCTCTGCTTTTCATTCCTAGGCTTTGATGCTGTTACCACGTTGTCAGAAGAAACGCCAAATCCGGAAAAAACAATTCCCAAAGCTATTCTGTTAACAGCTTTATGGGGCGGGATTATTTTTATCACCACATCCTTCTTTATTCAATTATTTTTCCCTGATATTTCTCGGTTTAAAAATCCCGATGCAGCACTTCCAGAGATTGCTTTATATGTTGGCGGTAAACTGTTCCAATCAATTTTTCTTTGTACAACATTTATTAACACCCTTGCATCAGGGCTGGCTTCTCATGCGAGTGTATCACGTCTTTTATATGTTATGGGCCGTGATCAAGTATTCCCGGAAAAATGGTTTGCCTATGTACACCCAAAATACCGAACTCCTGCGTTTAACGTCTTATTTGTAGGAGTCATCTCGTTATCAGCCTATTTCTTTGATTTAGTAACAGCTACATCTTTAATCAATTTTGGTGCCTTAATGGCCTTTACGTTCGTTAATTTGTCCGTCATTAATCATTATGCGGTTCGGAATAGAATGCATAAAACACCAAAAGGATTTATTAACTACGTTCTATTGCCATTAATCGGTGCTGCTACTGTAGGGGTCCTGTGGGTGAATCTCGAAAAGAGCTCTCTGATTATGGGAATAGCTTGGTTCTCGCTCGGATTTATTTACCTGCTTTACCTAACAAAAGCATTCAAAGTGGCACCTCCACAGTTTAAAGCTGAGGAAGCTTAAAGATTTAAGAAAACGCATTCTTACGGGGATGCGTTTTTTTGTGTCTGTTTTAGGATAGGCACTACATTTTTCTGAAATGCTTTTTTATTGTGAAGTGAATGGAATTATTTCCTAATGATTGAGTCAATATGGTGAGTTCATAACGACCGCGAGTCAGAGAAATAAAAAGGAAAGGTCGTATAGGGAGTTCATAACGACCGGGAGTCAGAGAAATAAAAAGGAAAGGTCGTTATAGGGAGTTCATAACGACCATGAGTCGGAGAAATAAAAAGGAAAGGTCGTTATAGAGAGTTCATAACTACCGTGAGTCGGAGAAATAAAAAGGGAAGGTCGTTATAGAGAGTTCATAACGACCATGAGAAAGAGATTTTAATAAGACAGGTCGTAATGGTTAGTCATTAACGACTATTCATCTGGTTTTATCTTTGAAAGGGTCGCCAACGGGTCTTCTAGGCGACCAGAAATAGAAGGAGCCCATTCCATCGGTCGCCAATGATGCTCCAAGGCGATCCATATATGAAAAAATCAGTCCTACAGTCGCTAATCATAAAAAAACCGTATCATCTCATATTTGTAAACGCTTACAGGAAATTATGCAATTCTGAATAAATTCACCAAATTTTCATAAAATCGCTTTCATGAAAAATTAAGAACCGTTTATTTTAACGGTTTTTTAATGTTGGCACGAAACTTGCTTATACCTTTAATAACTACAAAAAATGAGGTGTTATTAAAATGGCGATTGATTCTCTGAATCAAAAGAAAAATGAAGTTGTAAAGGAAAAAGATAATTCATTACTTGAATTCCAAGAAACACTGAAAGAAGCAGTTGAGATTCTGAACTATCCACCGCAGGTATTTGAATTCTTAAAGAAGCCGATGAGATTTTTGGAGGTAAGTATTCCGGTTCGCATGGATAATGGTGAGGTACAAATTTTTGAAGGATATCGTGCTCAACATAACGATGCAGCTGGTCCAACAAAAGGTGGAATTCGCTTCCATCCAGATGTAACTCCGGAAGAAGTAAAAGCATTGGCAGGTTGGATGAGCCTAAAATGTGGTATCACAGATCTACCGTACGGCGGAGCAAAAGGTGGAATCATTTGTGATCCTCGTAAAATGAGTATGGACGAGTTGGAACGTTTGAGCAGAGGTTATGTAAGAGCGGTAAGTCAACTGGTTGGTCCTACAAAAGATATCCCAGCTCCAGATATGTACACAAACTCGCAAATCATGGCATGGATGCTTGATGAATATGACCATATTCGTGAATTCGATTCTCCAGGATTTATCACAGGTAAACCGATTGCTCTTGGTGGATCAAAAGGAAGAGAAACCGCTACTTCTAAAGGTGTATTGTATACACTGCAAAAGGTTTGTGAATTAAGAAAGATGAATTTAAAAGATACTCGCGTTATTATTCAAGGCTTTGGTAACGTCGGTAGTTATTTAGCAGGGTACTTATATGAATTAGGGGCAAAAGTTATCGGTGTTGGTGATGTCTTGGGTGGCATATACGATGAAAACGGTCTCGACGTTCCGTACCTACTAGAAAGCCGCGATTCTTTCGGCATTGTTTCTAACCGTTTTAACAACTCGATTTCTAATCAAGAATTATTGGAAAAAGAATGCGATATATTAATTCCGGCAGCGATCTCCGGTGTTATCAATAAACATAATGCGGATCGTATCAACTGTCAGATTGTGATCGAAGCAGCAAATGGCCCAACAACGAAGGACGCGTTAACAATGCTAGATGATCGTGATATTCTCGTTGTTCCAGATATACTTGCCAATTCCGGCGGTGTAATCGTTTCTTACTTCGAATGGTGCCAAAACAACCAAGGCTATTACTGGACAGAAGAACTTGTGGATGAACGTTTAAAAGAAAAAATAGAAACTAGTTTTAAAAATGTATATAACACTGCGAAAAAATACAATGTCAATATGAAAATTGCCGCCTATATCGAAGGAATTCAAAAGTTAGCAGAAACTTCAAGGCTAAGAGGATGGTTGAAATATTGATTTATTAAGAGGAGGAATGAATGGATGAAGTTAGATATTTTAACAGAGCAAAAGGAAAAGCAATTGTTGCACTATTTTTGCCTAATTTCGAATAATCATCGCTATGACTTAACAATTGGATATTCAGATCACTTTTTTGGCAAAGCAATGGTGACTTCAATTCAAACGGGCAATATGGTTTTGCTCTGTCAAGATGACACCTATGCTGATGACCACTGGGCGCAAAAACTAGGTATTGAGCAAGTGGACATACCGGAGTTTCAGGAATTCTTTAGTATGGTTTTACAGCCCCGTCCATTTCACGAACAATATTAAAATGAACGACAGAGGTGATCTATTTGTACTTTGGAGTGGTTACGAGTCCTTGCTATGGGAAGATTGAGAAAATCTCCATCGAAAGAGATGCAAGAATCTATGAATGGGAAACATTATTTGTGATTAAATCTGAGGAAGGTCATGAAGAAGTGGTTCAGACGGGAGTGAGCGGCGAGGTCGAATCATTAGAGGTGCAAGAAGGCGATTACGTCATTCCTGGAATGGTTTTAGCGTATATTAAAGAGGATCTATTTGTAACCGGAAGCGACTAAAATAACCTAAAAAAAAGAAGATGGGTGACATCTTCTTTTTTGGTGTTCTTTTGTTTTTATTATTCTGAAAAAAGTGATAGTATAAGAGTGATAGGAATTAAGGGGGATGAGACAATGTTTTTTGTCGCAATGGAAAAAATAAAGCCGATTATATCAGTCAATCTAGATAAAGAAGGCGTTTTAGAGTCGACTCTAAACAACAATAAAGAACCCTTTATATTCTTAGAAAGACAGGATCAGCTATTTGCTTATATAGTATGGAACGAACATCTTCGTCAGACTCTGGAGAATGAAAATTTTTCAATAGATTTCTTGCTTGAACATTCTAAATCATTAGATGGCATTTGCCGCCTTAGTCAGCAAATTGCTCTACCTTCACTATTTCAGATTATCGGTGAACCTTTTGCTTTTATAAAAGGTGAGGATAAGAAAATTGCTGGCTACATTAGAAGAGAAGATATTTTAGCAGAGATGTTTAAGCAGGAAAATAAAGGCCTAGATTTGCTGAAAATTATGCTGGCGTCGATTCCAATGGGCATATTCGTTTTGGATCGAGAGCGCCGGATTATTAATTGTAATGATTCCGGATTAAAAATGATTCGCTCTACTGTTGAAAACGTTTTAAATTTGCCTGGTGAGGCTATTTTTAATCGTGAAAAAATTGATCAAGTATTTACGAACGGCAAGACAATTCTCAACAATTTGGAATTTAACAATGGAAATGGTGTACTCGTAGATTACAGCCCGTTTTTTGGCTATGATGATGAGATTGAAGGGGTTGTCATCATCGTACAGGACTTGCCAATGGTTGAAGAAATGGCGATGGAAATTGAGCATATCAAGGATTTAAATAAGGATTTAAATGCCATATTATCGAGTATTTACGATGAAATTCTAGTTGTTAATGCAAAAGGCGAGTTAATTCGATACAGTGAAAATATTATTCAGGAATTCTGGCATGTTGATTTAAAAGAGTTGCTTGGAAAAAATATACTAGAATTAGAGGACCAAGGATTATTTACACCTTCTGTTACGAGACTTGTCAGGGAAAAGGGTAAAAAAGTTTCCGTAGTACAGGAAACGAGAACAGGGAGAAAAATTCTTGCTGTCGGCAATCCGGTATTTGATGATAAGCACGAACTCGACCGAATTATTATTGCCTCGCGGGATATAACCGAAACATCTCGTTTAAAAACTGAATTGCATGAAATCAGAAAAATTTCCGAGCAATATAAGAAAGAACTGGATGATTTTAAGAGCAAAGATCGGTTCCTGAAAAAGATGATTTATTGCAGCCCAAAGATGGAAAAAATTATGAATCAGGTGAAGAAAATTGCTGATTTTTCATCTACCGTTTTGCTTCATGGTGAATCCGGTGTCGGAAAAGAAGTCATTGCCCAGGCCATTCATCAGTTGGGAAAACGTTCTGACAAACCGTTTCTAAAATTGAATTGCGGCGCGATTCCTGAAAATTTATTGGAAAGTGAATTATTTGGTTATGCAAAAGGAGCATTTACTGGCGCTGATAAAAACGGCAAGGATGGCTATTTTAAGCAGGCAGATGGAGGTATTCTCTTTCTTGATGAAATCGGAGAAATGCCAATGCACTTGCAGGTTAAACTTTTAAGAGTACTCCAGGAGCAAGAGGTAATTCCTGTAGGTAGTACCACATCGTTTAAGGTGGATGTCCAAATTATTGCAGCCACAAATAAAAAGTTGGAAAAAATGGTGGAGGAAGGACGATTCCGCGAAGATTTATTCTATCGTTTGAATGTTATTCCGATTAGCATACCTCCGTTAAGGGAACGGACAGAGGATATTTCGCTGCTGGCCTTTCATTTTCTTCAGCAGTTAAATGAAAAATATGAACGTAATTATCATTTAACTCCTGATGCCGTAAATGTACTAGAATTCTATCCATGGCCAGGTAATGTCAGGGAACTACAAAATATTATTGAAAGATTAGTAGTAACCGCCGATCATCAGGCTATTGATGCCGAGTTCGTCAGTCAATTTTTATCCTTGGGCTTTGAAAATAAAAAGATGAAGCCTGTGATTACACGGGTCATTCCGCTCCAGGAAGCCATTGAGCATGTTGAAGAACAATTGATCGTCATGGCTATGAATCAGTATAAAACGACCACTAAGGCTGCAAAAGCTTTAGGAATCAGTCAATCATCTGTTAGTAGGAAATATCAAAAAATACTAACGGAAAAAAATATAAAAATAGAAAATATGCCAATCTAACCTAGAGGCCGTTTCAGAATTCTATCATCTGAAATGGCCTTTTTCTAATATTTTGATAATTATGCAAATAATAATAATGTTATGCAAATTTGAATAAGAATTTTGTCGAAACAACAAGATCTATACGTCGACAACGTATTCCAGAGATATTTTAATTTTGGCACAGTTCTTGCATTAGTAATTAATAAGGGAAATCAGCCTGCTGATCTCTAGACGGAGGATGCAAGGCATTTCAAAAATAAGCATTTGGATTTATTCCAACAGCTAATTCAAAGGAGGAATTGATTAATGGTCGAAGTGAAAAATCAAGTGATCAACCTGAAGATGTATATTGATGGTGAGTGGCGCGATTCAGAAAATATGGAAACACGCCCAGTCATTAATCCTGCAAATGGTGAAGTAATCGCCTATGCACCTGAAGGAACCGTTGCAGATGCACGTGCAGCAATCTATGCAGCTCGGAAAGCCTTCGATGACGGTGTTTGGTCTGATCTGTCCGCACAGGAAAGAGCCTCCTATCTATTAAAAATTGCTGACAAAATAGATGAAAGAGCCGAAGAGTTAACACAGCTGGAAACACAAGATAATGGAAAGCCTTTAAGAGAAGCTGGATTTGACATGGCTGATGCCGCTTCCTGTTTCCGTTATTATGCCGGATTGATTAGAAATCCTGACGGCCAAACTTACCATGTTGCTGATCCAATGCAAGCAATGGTTGTTCGTGAACCAGTCGGCGTATGTGGTTTGATTGTTCCTTGGAACTACCCAATGTTAATGAGTGTTTGGAAAATCGCTCCTGCTCTTGCTGCCGGAAATACAATTGTCTATAAACCTTCTGAAGTAACACCGGTAACTCCTATGAAACTCTTTGAAATTTTTGAAGAGGTTGGGCTGCCAAAAGGTGTGGCGAACATGGTTATGGGCGCTGGTCCAGTTGTGGGACATGAAATTTCTGCACATCCAGAGGTAGATATGGTTTCCTTCACTGGCGGTACGAAAACAGGAAAGCAAATCATGAAAACTGCTGCGGATACCATGAAAAAGGTTTCTTTAGAATTAGGCGGCAAATCACCTAACATTATCTTCGCTGACGCTGATTTTGAAACCGCTGTCGATTATGCATTATTCGGTATCTTTGCCGGATCTGGTCAGGTTTGCTCCTCCGGCTCAAGAATCCTAGTAGAAGAAAGTATCTACGATCAATTTGTTGAGCGTTATGTGGAAAGAGCAAAACAAATCAAGGTTGGTCCAGGAAATGACCCTGAAACCGAAATGGGACCTCTAGTAAGCCAACAGCATATGGAAAAAGTTCTCTATTACATTGACCTTGGAAAGCAAGAAGGAGCTACTGTTGCATGCGGTGGTAATCGCATTACTACTAACGGATTGGATAAAGGGTTCTTCGTTGAACCAACTGTATTCGTTGATGTGAAGCAAGATATGAGAATTGTTCAAGAGGAAATCTTTGGACCGGTTGTCTGTATCCAAAAATTTAAGGATGAAGAAGAAGCTATTAAACTGGCAAATGATACAGTTTACGGCTTAGCCGGCGGAGTATTTTCAAATGATGGCGCCAAAGCCATGCGTGTGATTAAGAAGATTCGTTCAGGAATCACTTGGATCAATGCTTACCATCCAACTTATAATGAAGCACCATGGGGCGGATACAAGCAAAGTGGAATCGGCCGCAGCCTAGGAACATTCGGTCTTGATGAATTCCAAGAAATTAAACAAATCAATATTAACTTACAAGTTGAACCAATTGGTTGGTTTTCAAACTAATATAAACATAAGGGAGAAGATTACTATGAGTATCGATTTTACAAGTGAGACAAAGACAGAACAAAAGAAACAGGTAACTGAATATATTAATAAAGTATTAGGTTTAATTGAAAAGGAAGAAGTTACTGAGGAGGAAGCTGCCTGGATTACGAAGGAAACAGTTGATGGTTTCCGCGAGAACGTAAACCCTGGATTCCTTGCTTATCGTAAAACGGTTACAGAGGGTGGCCAATTCGCCGCAGTTGAATGGTCTGATAATGGAGCTTGCTTTAAAGATGTAAATGGTAAGGAATATATCGACTGTTTAGGCGGATTCGGAATTTACAACGTTGGACACCGTAATCCTAAAGTAGTAAAAGCAGTAACAGATCAGTTGAAGCGTCAAGCCCTTCATAGCCAGGACTTATTAGATCCACTTCGTGCTATGTTAGCAAAAATTTTAGGTGATATTACACCTGGAGATTTAAAATATGCATTCTTTACAAATAGTGGTACTGAGAGTGTTGAAGCAGCTCTTAAACTTGCAAAAATGTACGGTGAGAGAACAACGTTTATTTCTACTACTCGTGCATTCCATGGAAAAAGTCTTGGTTCATTATCTGGTACAGCAAAGGGCATGTTCCGTAAGCCATTCCTTCCATTAATTCCTGGTTTCCGTCACGTTCCATTTGGCGATATCGACATGATGAGCAAAACCTTTGAAGTATGTGCTTCAGTTGGTGAAGATGTTGCAGCTGTTATCATTGAACCAATCCAAGGTGAAGGCGGTATCATTCTTCCTCCAGACGGTTACTTAAAGCAAGTTCGTGAGCTTTGTGACCAATATGGCGCATTATTGATTTTTGACGAAGTACAAACTGGTATGGGCCGTACTGGTAAAATGTTTGCTGCTGAATTATATGATGTTGTTCCTGATATCATCTGTTTGGCAAAAGCGTTTGGCGGCGGGGTAATGCCTGCTGGTGCCATTGTTGCTCGTGAGGAAGTATTCAAGAGCTGGTTCGAAAATCCGTTCATGCATACAACCACTTTCGGTGGTAACCCACTAGCTTGTGCGGCTGCTATCGCAACAATTGGTGTTTTAATAGAAGAAAACCTTCCAGAAAGAGCTGCTGTTGTCGGTGAGTACTTCTTAAATGAATTGAAAAAGGCTTCTGAAGGTCACGAAGATCTAGTTCAAGAAATCCGTGGTCAAGGCTTGATGATCGGTATCGAATTCCATAAAGATGAAATCGGCTATGATGTTTCCAAAGGTATGTTCGATCATGGCGTTCTTGTTGCAGGTACATTAATCAATTCAAAAACCATTCGTATTGAGCCAGCTTTAACCATCAGCTACGAAGAAGTTGATAAAGTAGTCAGCATCTTTAAAGATGTTTTAAGTAACATTAAAGCCTAATCCTTATCTGAAAAAGCAATCGGCAATTTTTTGTCGGTTGCTTCTCATCTAAATTTTGTAATTACACGAAGAGAGGGAGCATGAAAGTGGAAAAGAAATTTGTTAAGCTTCAAACTGAAATACCTGGTCCTAAGTCAAAGGAAATTTTAGAACGAAGAAATAAGTATGTACCTAAATCAATCAGCAATAACTGTCAATCTTTTATAAAAAAAGCACAAGGGGCCCTTGTTGAAGACGTTGACGGTAATATCTATATTGATTTTGCTGGTGCTATTGGAACACTAAACGTCGGGCATTCCCATCCAAAGGTGGTAAAGGCTATTCAAGAACAAACCAGTGATTTTATCCATCCTGGTTTCAATGTGATGATGTATGATTCGTATATTACACTTGCTGAAAGACTTGCCAAGCTCGCACCTGGCGATCATGATAAGCAGGTTGCCTTTTTTAACAGCGGCGCTGAGGCTGTTGAAAATGCAGTTAAATTTGCTAAAAAGTATACGAATCGTCAAGGGGTCATATCATTTACAAGAGGCTTCCATGGCAGAACGTTAATGACTATGACGATGACCAGTAAGGTAAAGCCATACAAATTTGAATTTGGACCATTTGCTCCAGAGGTTTATAAAGCACCATACCCTTATACTTACCGTCGTCCGGATGGATTGACTGAACAGCAATATAGCGACATGATTATTGAACAATTGGAAACATTCTTCCTTGCTGAAGTTGCACCTGAAACAATTGCAGCCATTGTAATGGAGCCGGTGCAAGGTGAGGGAGGCTTTATCGTGCCTGATATCGCCTTTGTTCAGAAGGTAAGAGAGATCTGTACAAAACATGGCATCGTATTTGTTGCAGATGAGATTCAAACTGGTTTCGCACGTACAGGCAAAAACTTCGCAATTGAACATTTTGGCGTTGTACCGGACTTAATGACGATTTCCAAATCAATGGGTGCTGGTGTACCGATTAGTGGCGTCATTGGCCGCACTGAAATTATGGATGCAGCAAATGTTGGAGAAATTGGCGGAACTTATTCTGGAAGTCCATTAGGCTGCCGTGCTGCCCTTGCTGTACTGGATATAATCGAGAGTGAAAACCTTAATGAGCGTGCTGAAAAGATTGGAGCAAGATCTATTGAAAAAATGCAGCTGTTAGCAGAGCGCTTTGAGGCAATCGGAGATGTACGCGGTCTTGGTGCGATGGTTGCCATGGAACTTGTTAAGGATCGTCAGTCAAAAACTCCTGATAAAGAAGCCGTTTCAAAAATTGTTAAAGCGGCCGGGGAGCGCGGACTGATGTTATTAAGTGCGGGGCTATACGGCAACGTTATTCGTTTGCTCATGCCATTAACCATCACAGACGAACAGTTAGAGGAAGGGTTACACATTTTAGAGGAAGCCTTTGAAGCTGTATTTTTGAATGATTCTGCAGTAGCGTCAGGGAGGTAGGGGCATGGATTCAGTAAAGCAAAAATATCAAATCTATCCAATGTATCTTGATGGAAAATGGGTTGGCAACGATTATGAAGTTTTTACCGAAGTTACTAATCCTGCGACACAGGAAGTATTAGGGGCAGTTCCAACCGGTGGTGCTTATGAAGCGGAAAAAGCTGTTGATGCTGCCCATGAAGCCTTTAAAACTTGGTCGAAAAAGACGGCAGGCGAGCGTTTCGATATCCTAATGAAATGGTATCATTTGATTGATGAGCATAAGCTTGAAATTGCCAAAATCATGACAATGGAACAAGGTAAACCGTTAAAAGAAGCACTTGGAGAAGTAATTTATGCCAACAGCTTTATTTCCTGGTTCGCTGAAGAAGGGAAACGTGTATACGGTGAAACTGTCCCAGCATCTGTCCCAAATAAAAGGATTTTAATAAGAAAAGAGCCTGTGGGGGTAGTAGCGGCGATTACTCCTTGGAATTTCCCAGCGGCTATGATTACACGCAAGGTTGGTCCGGCATTAGCTGCAGGCTGTACTTGTGTTGTAAAACCAGCGAATCAAACACCATTAACTGCTTTAAAAATGGCTGAATTGGCCCATGAAGCAGGATTACCAGCTGGTGTTCTTAACGTCATCACAGGAAGATCATCAGAGATCGGTGATACTTGGTTAAAGGATCCGCGCGTAACAAAAATTACGTTTACAGGATCAACAGAAGTAGGTAAAACGCTAATGCGCGGAGCGGCTGAAACGGTGAAGAAAGTGTCGCTTGAGCTTGGCGGTAATGCTCCATTTATTGTTATGGATGATGCTAATTTAGAAAAAGCTGCGGCCGGTCTGGTTCAATCAAAATTCCGTAATGCGGGACAAACATGTATTTGTACGAATCGTATTTATGTCCAAGAGGGAGTAAAGGATGAGTTCGTAAAACTGTTCCAAGCCGAATTGGAAAAAATGAAGGTCGGAAATGGCTTGGAAGAAGGAACTGATATCGGTCCATTAATCGATCAATCAGCCAAGTCAAAGGTTGAAGCTCTTTTAAAGGATGCGCTTGAAAAAGGTGGTAAAGTGGCCTATTCAGGACTAGCACCTGCTCATGACAATGGCTATTTCCATGCTCCAACAATTTTAACGGACATTAATGATGACATGGAGTGTATGAGGGACGAAATCTTCGGTCCACTTGCTCCAATTGCAACGTTTAAAACAGAGGAAGAAGTAATCGAACGTGCTAATAATTCCCAGTTTGGCTTAGCTGCTTATGTCTATACGGAAAACCTAAGCAGATCATTTAGAATCACTGAACAGCTGGAATATGGAATCGTTGGTTTGAATGATGCTCTTCCATCAGTTGCACAAGCACCGTTCGGCGGATATAAAGAGAGTGGTTTAGGACGCGAAGGCGGACACGGAATTGAAGAGTTTTTAGAGGTAAAATATATTTCAATCGGATTAGATATTTAAATAGGAAGAAAGCCGTGCAAAAAGGGGTCTTGCACGGCTTCTTTGATTGCTTTTTTGAATCACTCAGGTATCGATAGAAGCATGATCCCCCGGTTCTATATCAATGAGCTTTTAAGACATCTTCCTTATTATTAAAGCCCATGTCACGACTTAAATATAAATATCCATGCGTTAACAAAACTTTTTTGCACAAGCTTTTTCTGGTCTTCATTTTCAGGTGGGAGGGCCTTTTTGCCATGTGATAAAACACCCTGTTTAAAATGTCAAACGAATTGAACGATTTTCTTTTATTAAAGGTGTTTGCTGTGGTACGATAACGTGTAAAAGTATATATAGAAAAGGAGGAGTAGAAATTGTTTAAAACAATTTTATTTGACGTAGACGGGGTGCTCCTAAGTGAAGAACGGTACTTCGATGCCTCCGCTCTCACTGTTTGGGAAATGCTCACTAGCCGCAATTACCTAGCTCTTGCCCCTAAAAACTTTAAAACCACCTACAACGAGGACGAAATTCTAAACATTCGAAACCAAGTATTTGTTAACGACAAGGTCCTTAAACTCATGAAATCCCGTGGCCTTAACGCCAACTGGGACATGATTTACCTATCTTTCACTCATCAACTCATCCACCTGCTATCCCAAATCAAGGATAAGGAAATGGAAAAAGTAGCGAGATGGTGCCAGGTACCGATCAATCGTGAAGTATTATTAGAAATAGGTCATGTACTTAGCCATTATCAGGTTGAGCTGGATTTTGAGTTATTTTTAACGGAATTTGGACGTACAAATGCTGTAAAGCAGGAACTCCTAAACTATTTAAATGAATTGGCAGGGGAGAAGCTTGGAGTAAAAACAACCAGCTTTGAAAAAGGTGATCTTTGGTTTGTATGTGAGCATGTGTCACAGGAATGGTATGTTGGGGATGATAATATCGTCGCTTCAACAGGGAATCCTTCAGTGCAAACTGGGAAGGCAGGGTTTCTTGCCAATGAGACCACCCTTGCACCTAAGCAGGATATTGCCGGGCTGTTTGAATTCCTGATTGCTTCAGGAATTCAAATTGGGATCGGCACAGGAAGACCTGAATTGGAAACAATTGAGCCATTCAAACACTTAAAATGGCTGCCATACTTTGACCAAAATAGAATTGTAACGGCAGATGATGTCTTAAAAGCAGAACAAGCAATTCCAAAATGTAGCTCTCTATCCAAGCCACATCCGTTCACTTATATTATGGGGCTTAAAGAAAAGAAAGCAACGGTTAAAGAGTGTCTGGAAACTAAGCTCCCGATTGACAATGGTAATTCTGTTTTAATTGTCGGCGATTCATTAGCTGATCTTTTAGCTGCACGACAGTTGGGAAGTAAATTTGCTGCAGTATTAACCGGTCTGTCCGGACAAGATGCCAGAAGTGAATTTGAGGAGAACGGTGCAGATTATATATTAGATTCAGTGGTAGATTTGCGGGGTCTCTTGGAGACTATGTGATTGAAATAAGCAGGAGAAGGGTCGCCAATGAGGGTTCTTGGCGACTGTTTTATTGATAGAAGAGGAGAAAGGGTTGCCAATAGGGTCTCTTGGAGACTGTGTGATAGAAATTAACAGCTGAACGGTCGCCAATATGCTATCTAGTCGACTTGAAAAGTTAAGATGACGAAACCTCAGTAGCCAATTACTGCCTTTTAGCTAAAAATAGAGTAATTTTGTATTCATAGAGACGATTTTGGTTAAGGTCGTTATGAAGGCGTCATAAAGCCCGCCGAAGCCAAAAAAGTAGTATCAAGTTCGTTATGAAGGCCCCATAAAGCCCACCTAAGCCAAAATAGGAGTTCCTAGGTCGTTATGATAGATTCCACACCCATACACCCCGCCCCCAAAAAAAGGAACGCCCAACCAAGGCGTCCCCCAATCTGATTCTATTAAATTACCTGCTTTCCACCTTCTGCGGCTCAACACGATCTGCATCAAAAGAGTCCACGTTGCTCAACTCCAGTAAGCGTGCTTCATCTAAACCTTCAATCATCGTTAGGTCAGTGATTACATCCGCATTCAAGGTTTTATCTAGCGTCAATACCATGATCGCTTCTCCGCCAACCTCTGTTCGACCAACCTGCATTGTTCCGATATTAATCAGGTAATTGCCTAATAATGATCCTACTTTACCGATCATACCCGGAACGTCCTGGTGCTTAATATATAGCAAATGCTTCTCAGGCTTCACGTCAATGCGGTATTGATTGATTTTTACAATCCTCGCGCCGTAGCCATTTAATACGGTAGCACCGATCTTTGCCGTCTCTTCCTTATGTGTAACAACTAGCTCGATATAGTTAGCAAAGCCCTTATTGCTAGGATTTTTCGCGACATTGTACGTTACACCTTGCTCTTTCAATAAGTGCAATACGTTAATTAAATTAACAGAATCACTTAAATGATAGGAAAGAATGCCACGCAAAATGGTGCGAGTTAATAGTTTCGTATCTTCATCCACTAAGTCGCCAAAGTAATTGACTTCAATTTTCGTAGGCGCTTTTTTCCTTAATAATTGCACAGCTAATTGTCCAATTTGATCGCCTAGCAGCAAATATGGCTGCAGTTTTGCCTGTGCCTCACCGGACATTTGTGGCATGTTGACTGCATTTTGAATGGATTGTGTCTCAAAGATTTCAATGATTTCTGCGCTTACCTCCTGAGCAACCTTTTCTTGTGCCTCAACAGTGGAAGCACCAAGGTGTGGAGTGACGATAATATTTGGATTTTGCAATAATTCTGGATCCGCTACTGGTTCTTTTTCAAAAACATCAAGGGCGGCCCCGGCGACATGGCCGGATTGAATGGCACGTACCAATGCTTTTTCATCAATAATTCCACCACGGGCACAGTTGACAAAACGTACGCCTTTTTTAGTACGGCTTAAAAATTCATCATTAATAATGCCGCGAGTGTCATTCGTTAATGGTGTGTGAATCGTGATAAAATCAGCTTCCTCCGCAATCAAATCTAGGCTTGCTTTCGTAATGCCCAGTTTTTTGGCACGGTCTTCAGTCAAATATGGGTCAAATCCCAAAATATGCATGCCAAAGCCTTTAGCACGTTTGGCGACTTCAGTACCGATTTTTCCCATCCCTACAACACCAAGTGTCTTTTTATATAATTCTACACCCTTAAAGGAATTGCGGTCCCATTCTCCAGAAGTAGTTTTTAAGTGGGCTTGTGGAATTTTTCGTGCTAGTGAAAGCATCATCGCCAAAGTGTGCTCGGTTGCTGCGATCGTATTGGCGCCAGGTGCGTTAATAACAATAATCCCTTTGCGAGTAGCGGCGTTAACGTCAATATTATCAACACCAACACCTGCGCGAGCGATCACCCGAAGGTTCCCTGCTGATTCTAAAAGTTCCTCGGTAACCTTTGTTTGACTTCTCACAATCATAGCGTCATATTCACCGATAATGGTTTTTAGTTCCTCGACTGGCAGAGTTGGCTGCCTTTCCACTATAAAATTGGGATGGTCCATTAAACTTTGTAAACCTGTGCTGCTAATTCCGTCCGTTACTAATACCTTATACATGATTAATCTTTCCTCCTTTGTTATTTTCACTTTTTAAAAATGTAAGTGACATTTGCATCCATCCTTTCTATTTTTCGCCTTGAAGATTATGAGAAAAGTAATGTATAAAAACAAAACGTCCCCCATAACAGACTAATAGTCATGTTATGAGGGACGTGGATTAACGTGGTGCCACCCTCTTTTGCTGCATAAAGATACCTGCAGCCTCAGTTACATAACGGTTTTACCCGGGCATGCCTACTTCAAGCGTTTCAGCTGCCAGTTCAGAAGGGCTGGCTTGATAAGACCTGGCACCGGTTCGCAGCGACCACCGGCTCTCTGAGGCCATTCCTTATTGCCGTCTTCATCATTACTGTTTATCATATATAGAATAACGCGAATAAATTGAAATTTCAAAAATCACATTAAATATAGGCACTATTCTACATGGAAAACTTCAAGATTGTAAAGAGATAAAGTAAAAAAATTTTTCGAAAAATTTTTAAAAAAATAGGAATCTTGATTTAACTAGGTAGTAAGCGATTACAATGTAAAACAATGAAAACATATCTATTGTAAAAAAATGAATAGAATCATATAATGTCTACAACAGAAATACATTTGTTCACTGCAGGTAGACAGAGCGGAGGGGTAACAGGTGAAGGCCATATCGATTGGGTTGTTAGGATTAGGCACGGTTGGTTCGGGTGTAGTTCAAATTATAAAAAATCACCAGGACAAACTCATGCATCAAGTCGGTTGTCCGGTTGTCATAAAAAAAATTCTTGTTCAAGATGTACAAAAGCCCAGACCGGTGGAAATCGATCCTGGACTTTTGACAAATAATGCTGATGAGATTCTATTTGATAAAGAAATCAATGTCGTCATCGAGGTAATGGGCGGCGTGCAGGATACGAAAGATTATTTAATTACGGCATTGCGTCAAGGGAAACACGTGGTAACAGCCAATAAGGATTTGATGGCATTACATGGCTCAGAGCTGTTGACAGTTGCTTCCGAGCATGGCTGCGATTTATTCTATGAGGCGAGTGTGGCGGGCGGAATTCCAATTTTAAGAGGTTTAGTCGATGGTCTGGCTTCTGACCGAGTTACGCAGATGATGGGGATTGTAAATGGTACAACCAACTTCATTTTAACGAAAATGAGTAATGATGGGTGCTCCTATGAAGAAGTTCTGAAGGAAGCACAGCAGCTTGGCTTCGCCGAAGCCGATCCAACATCTGATGTCGAAGGATTAGATGCTGCACGGAAAATGACGATTTTAGCTACCTTGGGTTTTTCCATGCACATTGATTTAGAAGATGTAAAGGTACAAGGAATATCAAAGGTCACGGATGAAGATATCCGTTATGGAAAACAATTAGGTTATACGCTGAAGTTGATTGGTTATGCCCACCGGGAAGGGGAAAAGGTGGAAGTCAGTGTTGCCCCTACATTCCTTTCAGATAACCATCCGTTAGCCTCTGTACAAAATGAGTATAATGCTGTTTATGTGTATGGGGAAGCAGTGGGAGAAACGATGTTTTATGGACCTGGGGCAGGAAGTCTGCCAACCGCAACAGCCATTGTCTCGGACTTAGTTGCTGTCATAAAAAACCTAAGACTAGGTGTGAATGGAAAAAGTGCAGTAACTCCGCAGTATCCTAAACAATTAAAGGATGACTGTGAAAAGTATTCCAAGTATTTCCTTCGCATCCATGTTCAGGATGAGGTTGGGGTATTTGCAGATATTACATCCATTTTTGCAAAACATGGCGTCAGCTTTGAAAAAATTCTACAATTGCCAATTAAGAAACATGAAACATCTGAAATTGTGTTAGTGACCCATCATGCTTCACTAACTAATTATGATCAAATTCTACAAGAATTAAATGATTTAACTGCAGTAAAAGAAATAAAAAGTGCATATAGAGTGGTGAGGAAATCATTATGAGATGGCAAGGATTATTAGAAGCGTATAAAGAATATTTACCAATTAGTGAAGCAACTCCAAAGTTAACATTAAACGAAGGGAATACTCCGTTAATTAAACTCAAACGCCTTTCTGAAGAATGGGGAGTGGAGCTTTATGTAAAAACGGAAGGAACGAATCCAACCGGGTCTTTTAAAGACAGAGGAATGGTCATGGCTGTAGCCAAGGCCTTGGAAGAGGGAAGCAAGACGATTATTTGTGCTTCCACTGGAAACACGTCAGCTGCAGCGGCAGCCTATGCTGCACGTGCCGGTATTAATTGTATTATCGTCATCCCTGAAGGAAAAATTGCTATGGGGAAACTAGCTCAAGCGATGATGTACGGGGCTGAAATTATCTCTATCGAGGGCAATTTTGATCAGGCATTGCAAATGGTTCGGAACATCAGTGAAACGGAGCCTATTACCCTTGTTAACTCGGTTAACCCGTATCGTCTTGAAGGGCAAAAAACAGCCGCATTTGAAGTTTGCGACCAATTGGGTTTTGCCCCTGATATTTTAGCAATCCCCGTAGGAAATGCCGGTAATATCAGTGCCTATTGGAAAGGTTTTAAAGAATTTGCCGAGAAAAAAGGTACAGGCTTGCCTCGCATGTTTGGATTTGAAGCAGCGGGTGCAGCTGCTCTTGTCCATAACAGGGTATTTGAAAATCCAGAAACGATTGCGACTGCAATTCGAATCGGAAATCCTGCAAGTTGGGATTTGGCAGTTGCCGCTGTCCAAGAATCGGATGGTCAGTTTGATGAAGTAACAGACGAAGAAATTTTGGCAGCTTACAAAAAGCTTGCATCATCAGAGGGTGTATTTGCTGAACCGGCATCATGTGCTTCTATTGCAGGGGTTTATAAAAGTATTCAGTCTGGAAAAATTGCCAAAGGATCGAAAATTGTAGCGGTTCTTACCGGTAATGGTCTTAAGGATCCGGATACAGCTATAAACAATAGCCTTGTTAAACCAACTCAATTGGCAAATGATGAACAGGCAGTGAAGGACCATATTCAAGGGGTTGTCCTTCATGCCTCAAAATAATCGGTTCATCATCAAGGTGCCGGCCAGTACGGCCAATTTGGGCCCTGGATTTGATTCCATTGGAATGGCCTTAAACTTATATTTAACCTTAGAGGTTGAAAAAAGCGATCACTGGTTCTTCACCTCTGATTCAAATGAGTTAAAGGATCTACCAACTGATGAGCAACATTTTATCGCACAGGTAGCCATTCAAATTGCTAAGAAGTTCGGGAAAGTCTTAGCACCATGCAAGGTGAAAATGGAAAGTGAAATTCCGTTGGCTAGGGGTTTGGGTTCTAGTGCATCTGCAATTGTAGCAGGGATTGAGCTTGCTGATTTAATTGGAGAGTTAGGATTAACCAAACAAGATAAGCTGTTTTTAGCTACTGAGATGGAAGGACATCCTGATAATGTCGGGGCTTCAGTATTTGGTGGTCTTGTGATTGGCTGTTATGTACAAAATAGAGTAGATATGCTGTCATTCACCAATCTTCCGATAGAAATTGCTGTGGTCATTCCAAAGGAAACGTTATTGACCAAGGATTCACGAGGTGTGCTACCTGAGACATTCTCACGTAAAGATGCCATCCAAGCATCTTCAACAGCAAACCTCTTAGTCGCCGCTTTGTTAAAGGGAGACTGGGAGTTGGCAGGAAAGATGATGCAACAGGATTCGTTCCACCAACCCTATCGTAAGCCGCTGATTCCTTTCTATGAAGACATAGAATTTACTGCTAAATCAAATGGAGCTTTTGGGGTAGCATTAAGCGGTGCTGGGCCGACCATGATTAGTTTCATTGAAAAAGGCAGCGGAAAACGTTTGGCAGATGGATTACAAATCCATTATCCCGAAATGACAGTGAAGCTTTTGCAAATTGATTACGAAGGTAGTCGGGTTGTTGAGGCAGAAAAATTTGTAAAATAGAAATGGGGCAGCTTGCATAGCTGCCCTTTCCTTTACCCTTTAATCCCATGAAGCCACTCCTTATAACATTCCTCACAAAGGGTTTCATCTCTTTCCTGATTTGCAGAAATAAAGGAAACATGATGAAACTTTGTATCCTCAATTTCATCTGAACAATAAAAGCAAGTTTCAATCATTAAAATCCTCCTTGTAAAATTAATTAATTTAGTTTTTTCAGGAATTACTGTATTTATAACTGGAGAATTTTTGTTAGAGTAGGGGTATGTATGATTAGAGACAATGGAAAGGGAGCGAACCAAAATGAGTATTTTAAATAAAGTAATCGTTGTAACCGGTGCAGCAAATGGCATTGGGAAAGGTGTTGCCCAAGCTTATGCTGAACAAGGAGGCAAAGTGGTTCTTGCTGATATGGATGCCGTGGCCGGACAAAATCTGGTGCAAAGCATCAAAGAACAGGGGGGAGAGGCCATTTTTATCAAAACAGACGTCAGATCTGAGACAGATATTATCACCCTTTTTGCTACAGCAAAACATACATACGGAACGGTAGATACACTAATTAATAATGCGGGTAAAAGTGAGTTCACTCCTTTTTATGAGTTAACCATCGAGCAATGGGACGATGTGATCAACACCAATTTACGAAGTGTATTTCTTTGTTCAAGAGAAGCGGCCAAAATTATGCGCGATCATGCTCAAGGCGGCTCAATCGTAAATATTGCTTCTACAAGGGCCCTGATGTCAGAGCCAAATTCCGAAAGCTATGCTGCTTCAAAAGGAGGAATTGTTGCGATCACCCATGCGCTCGCTGCTTCTTTAAGCGATGACAGGATTACGGTAAATGCAATATCTCCAGGGTGGATTCATACAGGGGATTACGAAAAACTAACTCCAATTGATCATGAACAACATTTATCCAAACGGGTCGGGCGACCAAGTGATATTGCCAGAGCATGCCTCTATCTGACCGCAAAGGAAAATGACTTTGTAACAGGTATTAACCTCATCGTTGATGGGGGCATGACGCGGAAAATGATGTATGAGGAATAGAACACTGGGATATTTCTCGGACAAGGAGCCAAATGTGTGGTAAAATAATGTAAAAATTGTGAAAATTTATTTTAGGAGGCCAGATTCAATGAAGCTTCCGATCATTCAGACAAAGCTCCGTATCCCAACTGTCAAAGATGATTTAATTCGAAGGGCAAAGCTTACGCAAAAATTAAAGGGCATTTCTAAATATCCTTTAACGATTATTCATTGTGCTGCAGGCTATGGAAAAAGTACAGCTCTTGCCTTGTTTATTAAGGATGAAGGCATGGACTGCAGCTGGTATTCGATTTCATCATTGGATGATGATATTCTGCCGTTCCTCTCTCATATGATCCATTCGATTCGAAGGATGGCCCCTGATTTTGGTACAGAGCTATTGAACTATATTGAAACAATGGACCGCTTTATTCGCAATGAAGAGATAAGTCTATTATCTTCCTTGTTTATTAACGAAGTCCTTGAAACTAACCATGAAATTACTTTGATATTGGATGATTTTCATCAAATTGAACAGTCCTATACGATCAATGCCTGGATGGAGAATGTATTGGAGCATATGCCTGACAATTTACATCTTGTTATATCTAGCAGGAGCCGCCCAGTTTGGAAGTTGCTGACTAAAATGAAGGTTACGAGTCGACTTTTAGAGATCTCAAGAGAGGATTTAATCCTAAACATCGAGGAAATGGAATTATTGTTAACCGATCTTTACGGATTAGAACTGGCCCCCAATCAATTACAAATGATTTATAAAATGTCAGAAGGTTGGGTTATTGCCTTGTGTATGATTGCCCAGCAGCTTCCCCTAAAAAATGACATTTCTGATTTGTTTGAGCATTCATCCCAATCCCTACAAGACTTTTTTCAATACTTAGTTATGGAAGTGTTTTCAAAACAACCGCCCATCATTCAGCAATTCTTGGAACAGACTGCCATTTTTGAGGAAATAGAGGAGAAACTGTGTGCCGAAGTGACCGGAATACAGGCAGCAGGCGGCATGCTTGAGCAATTAAAGGATCGGAATTTATTTATTCAAAAAATAGGCCCCAACCACTACCGTTACCATGCCTTATTTAAAGAATTTTTAGAAGATAGTTTCCAAAAAAATCATCCTGGCCAATATGCTGTATTTCATGAAAAATGTGCTCGGTATTATGAAAAAGAAGAGTTATGGGAAAAGGCGCTATATCATTATAAAAAAATTAAGCATGTAAGGGCGATGGCTGCTATTTTACAAGAAAAAGGTTTTGGTATGCTAGGTGGCGGGATGCTTGAAAGTCTAATGGATTTATTGAAGATGATTCCTGATACGGAGATGGAGAGATATTATGTACTCTGGTTATTAACGGCAGAGGTTTATCGCTATCGTTCCCAATATCATGAAGCAGAAATGTGCTACGATAAAGCATTCTCAGGGGCTCAAAAGAGGCAGGACCATTTGGGAATGAGTAAAGCGCTAGAAGGAAAAGCAATGATCTATTTAGACACAATCCAGCCGTTTCATGCTGAAAAGCTTTTATATGAGGCCATTCAATATCGTGAAAGATGCTCGGGTTTGATAGAAGAGAACGGTAAGTTGTATGAGTTATTATCTGAAAACCTTCTTAATTCCGGTAAGGCAAAAAAAGCAGAAAAGTGGCTGGAGAAGGCAAAAAAATTAAATATCTCCAGTTTTGATAGTAATTTGGAAGCAAGGCTATATTTAAGGACGGGGCGCTTTGAAAAAGCAAAGAATCTGCTTTATTTGAAAAAGGAAGAAATAAAAATGGTTGAGCTGATGTCTTTGCCACAAGCTCATCGGGAGACGGATTTATTATTAGCGTTAATTGAAGCTTTTACGGGGGAAGGGGAAAATGCAAAAAAGCTTGCACAGGCAGGAATTCAGCAAGGGAATAGTTTGAAGGCCCCTTTTGTAGAGGCATGCGGTTGGATTCGGATGGGGCATGCCGTTCAAATATTAAATAAATATGAGATTGAATTAGCGGAAAAATGTTATCAAACAGCTTTGGAAATTATGGAGGAGCTTCACATTGACCGTGGGAAAGCAGAACCGTTAATGGGGCTGTGTATCCTATATGGCAAAAAGGGTGAATTTGGACGGGCCATGGTGGCAGGTAGAAAGGCCTTGCAGGAAACGGAAAAGGCTCATGATGTTTGGCTTTCTGCCCTGATCATTCTTTGTATGGGAATCGCTTGTGTTTATAATGAACGCTATGCAAAAGCACTTGTTTTTTTAGAGCAAGCAGACGAGTTATTTGAAAAATGTGAGGATTCCTATGGACAGATGCTGACGAAGTTTTGGCGATCATACCTCTATTTTCTTGAGAAAAAGCAAGATTTATTTAAGGAAGCCATTCAACCTTTTTTAAGTTTGGTTCAATTACATGAGTATGATTTCTTTTTCCATAAACGCTCCGTGTTCAGCCCAAACGATTTACAAGTGTTTGCTCCACTTCTCTTGGAATCGCTTAAACTAGGTATTCAGAACAATTTTGCGGCAAAAACACTTGAAGAGATGGGAATCACAACGTTAGATTCGCATCCTGGCTACTCCATTCGCGTTCAGACCCTTGGCCAATTCAAAATCTGGATTGGCGATAAAGAAATTGGCGATAAGGACTGGCAGCGTGAAAAGGCAAAGGAAATTTTTCAATTATTGGTGACGAAGTATGAGCCTTTAGCCAAAGAACAGATCCTAGGGATTCTGTGGCCAAATCAAGATAAAAAAAGTGCTGATCGGGATTTTAAAGTAGCATTAAACAGTCTCCATCATGTATTGGAGCCTGGACGAAAGGCGAGAACCGATCCCTTTTTCATTATCCGAAATGGCGGTTTTTATGGCATGAATCCACTGGCAGTCGTTGAATTGGATATGGTCAAGTTCCAGGAATGGCTTCAAATAGGTCTTAATGAATTGGATCATGATAAGGCCATCGAGTACCTAGAGAAGGGTTTGCGCTTATATTATGGGGATTATTTGCCAGATCGGCGATATGATGATTGGTGCATTGGGAAACGCGAAAGCTTGATGGTCTATTTTTTACGCGGGGCTGAAAAAATGGCACAAATTATGGTTCGCAGGGAGAATTATGATAAGTCCATTTATTGGTGTGAGCAAATTTTAGCAAGGGATCAAACATGGGAGGAAGCCTACCGATTAATGATGTATTGTTATTATCGGAAAAATAATCGGCCGCAAGCCATGAAATGGTACCAAAAGTGTTTAGAGGTTTTAGAAGAGGAACTAGGTGTGACTCCACTAGAGCCAACAAAGCATATGTACGAAATGATTATTGATTCGGAACAACTCCAATATTCTCCGAAGCAGCCTTAGATTAAGGGCTGTTTTTTTTTGTAACTTTTTTGCAACTGCTCTTATTTATTCTGAATTCAAGCATGACCAAAGACTACAAAAAGTTAAGGGGGAAGAAATGTGAGGAGAAAGTGGGCATTATTAGGTTTCCTTATTTTTACGATGCTTTTTGCAAGCGCATGCAGCTCTGATAAATCTTCAACAGAGTCAGGGGGCAAAGCAGGAAAAAAAGATCCAGTTAAAATTGGCGTTCTTGCTTCTAAAACAGGAGCTTTAGAGTCTTACGGAAAGCAAACATTAAGAGGATTTGAACTAGGGCTTGAGTATGCGACAGATGGAAAGATGGAAGTAGCCGGAAGAAAGATCGAGTTTATCGTAGAAGATACTGAAACAAAGCCGGAAGTTGCTGTGCAAAAGGCAACCAAACTACTAGAAGAAGATAATGTGGATTTCCTAGTAGGATCGTCAAGCTCTGCGGATACATTGGCTGTCTTGCCGCTCGCTGAGGAATATCAAAAAATTATGGTGGTAGAACCAGCCGCTGCTGATAGTATTACAGGCTCAGAGTTTAATAAGTATATGTTCCATTCAGCACGTAATTCATCTCAAGATGCCATGGCCGGAGCGGCCGCCATTGCGAAAAAAGGTGTAAAGATTGCAACACTTGCTCCTGATTATTCTTTTGGTCGTGATGGAGTAGCTGCCTTTAAAGAAGCTGCCAAAAAGCTGGGGGCACAAATTGTCAAAGAAGAATATGCGGATCCGACCGCAACAGATTTCACGTCCAATATCCAAAAAATTATTGATGCCAAGCCGGATTACCTATTCGTGGTTTGGGCTGGAGCTAACTCTCCATGGAAGCAAATTGGCGATATGAAGGTTCAGGAAAAAGGAATCAAAATTTCAACGGGAGCCCCGGATATTGCTGCACTATCAACCATGGAACCACTTGTTGGGATGGAAGGGTTCACTGTGTATTATCACGATCTGCCTAAAAATAAAATCAATGACTGGCTTGTAGAGCAACATAAGAAAAAATATAACGGTGAGGTTCCGGATTTATTTACTCCAGGTGGAATGAGCGCAGCGATTTCAATTGTAGAAGCATTAAAGAAAACAAATGGAGACACAGATGCAGATAAACTTATTGAGACGATGGAAGGGATGAGTTTTGATACGCCGAAAGGAAAAATGACCTATCGTCCGGAGGATCATCAGGCATTACAACCCTTATACGCGATTAAACTCGAGAAAAAAGAGGGCGTTTCTTATCCAGTGCCTGTATTGATTAGGGAATTAACTCCGGAGGAAACGGCACCTCCGATTCGCAATAAAAAGTAATAATGGTGAAGGGGTTACTTGGTACGCTATGGCTAGCCCCTTCCTTATTTTTAAACACAAGGTGGTGAACGAATGGCAACATTAATTGAAACTAATGATCTGTCGATTACTTTTGGCGGTCATACAGCAGTAGATTCTGTTAATATTTCTGTTCCTGAAAAGCATTTTAAGTCGATCATAGGTCCGAATGGGGCAGGTAAAACAACATTCTTTAATCTTTTGAGTGGTCAATTACAGCCGACAAAGGGAAAGATTTTTTATAGAGGAAAGGACATTACCGCTTTTTCACCAACCAAACGAACGAGAGCCGGGATTGGCCGCTCCTTTCAAATCACCAATGTTTTTCCAAATTTAACCGTGCTTGAGAATGTGAGATTAGCCGTTCAATCACGAGCAGGAGTCCGTTATCAGATGCTATTCCATTATAAAAAATATCGGGATTTTGAAAAAAAAGCACTAGAATGGCTCCGCCTTGTGCTTTTGGAGGAAAAAAAAGATTCTCTTGCCAGTAATCTGGCCCACGGGGAAAAACGAAAACTCGAAATGGCGATGCTTTTGGCATTGGAGACAGAGGTTCTATTATTAGATGAGCCAACCGCTGGCATGTCCCTTGAGGAAGTACCAGCGATTCTAAAAGTAATTAAGCGGATCAAGAACCAAGGGAATCGGGCCATAATCTTAATTGAGCACAAAATGGATATGATATTGGATCTATCGGATTCGGTCATGGTGTTATTTAATGGAAGGTTATTAGCGGATGGAACACCGGAGGAGATCATGAAGAATGAAACCGTCCAGTCTGCTTATTTAGGAGGGCATTATGAGTAGCCTATTGAAGCTTAACGAGATCGAGACTCATATTGGACAATACCATATTCTTCAAGGGGTATCCTTCGAAGTAAAACAGGGCGAAGTAACGGTTTTGCTTGGAAGAAATGGTGCGGGAAAAACAACTACATTAAGAACGATTATGGGCTTAAATCCAGCTTCTAGTGGAAGTGTCGTTTTTAAAGGAGAACCCATTCATGCGCTGCCAACCTATAGCATTGCCAAAAAGGGAATTGGATATGTTCCCGAGGATCAAGGAATCTTTGCCGGATTGACTGTTGAAGAGAATATGAAGGTGGCAATTCAGAAGGAGAATCAGGAAACGGTTAAGCGAATGGAGTGGATATTAAAGTTATTTCCGGATTTAAAAAAGTTTTGGAAAAAACCAGGTGGCCTGCTCAGTGGTGGGCAAAAGCAAATGTTATCAATTGCCAGAGCCTGTGTAAATGAAAATGAGCTGCTGTTAATTGATGAGCCAAGTAAAGGACTAGCACCGATTGTAGTCGAGAAAGTAATGGAGTCCATCCTCCAAATGAAGGACCAAACCACAATCGTATTGATAGAACAGAATTTTATGATGGCAAGTACAATTGGTGATTGTTTCTACATCATTGATGATGGCAGAACGGTAAACCATGGAACGATGAAGCAATTAAAGGAAGATGAAGAAATGAAACGAAAATATTTGGGAATTGCCTAGGAGAGGAGGAAAGCTTCCTTGGACTTGTTTATGAATTTAGCATTAAATGGCTTGGCAACGGGCATGCTGATTTTTTTATTGGCCGCCGGCCTAACTCTCATTTTCGGCTTAATGGATGTATTAAATTTTGCCCACGGCGGGTTATTCGCCTGGGGAGCATACAGTGGTCTTTGGATTTATTCGAAGACAGGCAGCTTTATCATCGGAATTATCGGGGCTATTATAACTGGGTTTATTCTAGGGGTCATGATGGAGAAATGGGTGATAAAACCAGTTTATGGGAACCATGTTCAGCAGATTTTAATTACCCTGGGACTCATGATGGTCTTGTCAGAAATGCTAAAGGTTATTTGGGGTCCAAACCAGATAACTGCAGCACCCCCAAGCTATTTGAAGGGAAGCTGGGAGATTGGGGATATCAATATTATTAAATATCGTGTGTTTATTATTTTAATAGGCCTGCTAATCTTTTCCAGTGTGCAATTTATGCTAAAAAAAACAAAAATCGGACTCGTTGTTCAAGCTGGTGTTATGAATAAGGAAATGGTTCAGGCACTTGGCATTAATATCCAAAGAGTCTTTATGTTTGTCTTTATGATTGGCGCTGGGATGGCCGCACTTGGCGGTATGTTGCTTGGCCCATATTCCGGGGTGATCCATGCAGGAATGGGAATGGAATTTGCGATATTAGCCTTTATCGTTGTAGTTATTGGCGGAATGGGAAACTTTAAGGGATCTGTATTGGCAGCTATTTTAGTAGGACTTTCTGGGGCGTTTATGGCTTACTATGTCCCGGATTTATCATTGGCGGTCAATATGATGTTGATGGCTGTCGTCTTAATTATTCGGCCACAAGGCCTGTTTAGTGCAAAGGGGTGAGGGAAATGAGAAGATTTGCCGATAAAAGATGGAATGGTATTTTTATTATTCTTATTGTGTTCCTTTTCCTATTACCCTATGTTTATGAATCTAGAAACCTATTGATCCTATTGACCCAAGTGTTTGTATTTTCAGTGTTTGCCATGAGTTATGACTTGCTAATCGGCTTCACAGGTATTGTTTCGTTTGGTCACGCGATGTACTTTGGGATTGGCGCCTATTCATTTGGAATTTTTATGAAACGGTTTGAGCCGGAAATGGTCTACTTTTTGTGGGCGGTTCTCACAACGGTAATCTTAACGGCTGCCGTCAGTTTTCTTGTAGGTTTGTTAACTTTACGTTTGAAAAGCCACTTCTACGCCATGTTAACACTATCGTTATCTGGTTTATTTATAGTCCTTGCAGAAAAATGGCGGAGCTTAACCTTCGGAAATGATGGGTTTACCTTCAGAGTTCCGGAACTTTTTATTGATCGTACTAACTTTTATCTTCTGTGCCTTATCCTCATGGCCGTTGTTTTCTTTGCTTTAAAACGATTTACTAATTCTCCGTTAGGACGTGTGCTGCAGGCAATAAGAGAAAACGAACAAAGGACAGAGTCGCTTGGTTTTCACGTTCTCCATTATAAAATTACCGCTAGTGTTGTTTCTGGTATTCTAGCCGGGATTGCCGGAATTTTATATGCGATTTCCCTCCGATACGTCAACACGAGTGTTTTTTCCATGGACATTACCTTAGATGCCCTTTTGATGACGATTATTGGCGGTGTGGGAACACTGATTGGAGCCATTATTGGAGCGGGAATTATTGAATTCTCGCATCACTGGTTAACCGGGCTGGCAAAGGAGCATTGGATTTTCGAGCGATGGATTATATTCTTTGGGATTATTTATATCTTAGTCGTCATGTTCTTTCCGCAGGGCATTGTCGGAACGCTAAAGAAAATAACCTGGAAACGCAAGAAAAGCCTTGCAGTTAAAAAAGAGCAAAAGGCTGCGAGCTAAAAGGAGGGACAAATGAACACAAAACAAATTGCTTCTTTCGTTGTCCGCTTTCAAGTAGCTGCTGTGGAGAAGAAAACTGGGAACAAGCAATGGCGAATAAAGGTAACACATGTCCAAGCGGAAAGGGAAACGCTATTTGAGTCTATCGATGAGGCGATGACTTTTATGAAAAAAATAGCAGAAGATTCATAGAGGAGGTTGTGATGGTTGCAAATTGGTATACTCAGCACCGGAACTTATTTACCAAAAGGCGTGATGACTGGGAAAGAAATTGCAGAACTAGCAGGTCTTCCAGTTGGGATTGTCGAAGGGAAAATGGGAATTAAGAAAAAACATATTCCCGGATCAGATGATCATACATGTGAAATGGGAAGGATTGCGGCCCAAAGGGCAATTGAAAAAGCGGGCATCGACCCCTTAGAGATTGATCTGGTGATCTATATTGGGGAGGAACACAAGGAATATCCTCTTTGGACGGCTGGAATTAAGCTTCAGGAGGCGCTAGGGGCCTATCGTGCTTGGGCCTTTGATGTTGCCCTTCGCTGCAGTACAACGGTGATGGCCTTAAAAGTGGCTAAAAATATGATGATAGCTGATCCGAATATTCAAACGGTCCTGCTTGCGGGCGGCTATCGGAATGTTGATTTCATTGATTACAAGAATCAGAGAACAAGATTTATGTATAATCTTGGTGCCGGTGGCGGTGCCATTTTATTGAGAAAGGATTATCAAAAAAATCTGCTGCTAGAAACCGAGCTCATTACGGATGGGTCTTTTTCAGAAGATGTTGTGGTTGTTGCCGGTGGGACCAAGCATCCAATCACTCATGAAGCACTTGACAGACGGCTAAATACACTGGACGTCCTTGATCCTGTTGGAATGAAGCAGCGGTTGGAGCAAAAGTCGATGGGTAATTTTTTAAAGGTGATTCGGAAATCCTTACGAAAAAGTGGATTTTCTGAGAAAGAGATCTCCTATTTAGCGATGCTGCATATGAAGCGTTCGGCACATGATTATGTACTAGCCCAATTAGGTTTGGTAGAGGAACAATCGATTTATCTGGAGGATTTCGGCCATATTGGTCAAATGGATCAAATATTATCTTTAGAGTTGGCATTAGAAAAAGGGAAAATAAAGGAAGGCGATGTTATTGTTTTTGTCAGTGCCGGAATCGGCTACGCTTGGGGAGCCACAACGATTAAATGGGGGCAGGGTGAATAGTATGAGTGAAGTGATCATGAAGGAAGTACTTTTACCAAATGGGGAAACTTTGGCCTATCAAGAAAGAGAAGGCGGAGACATAAAGGTATTATTAGTTCATGGAAATATGACCTCTTCTAAGCATTGGGACCTGGTAATCGAAAACATGGATGATAAATTTAAAGTATATGCCGTTGATTTAAGAGGTTTTGGACGTTCAAGCTACCATCAACTAATTATGTCTATTAAAGATTTTTCAGATGACATTAAGCTGTTTGTTGATCAAATTGGATTATCGAATTTCGCGATCGCCGGATGGTCAACTGGTGGTGCAGTTGGAATGCAATTTGTTGCTGATTATCCCGGTTATTGTAATAAGCTGATATTACTTGCTTCCGCATCAACTAGAGGATATCCGCTGGATGGGAAATTGACGGAAAATGAAGTGCCACGCAGATTGACAATGCATGAGGAAATTAAGCAAGACCTTATGCGGACCATTCCTATTCAAACCGCTTATGACACCAATGATGTCGCCATGTTAAAACTAATTTGGAATTCGGTGATTTATACACATAATCAGCCGGAGCCTGACCGTTATGAGGAATATGTTCAGGATATGCGGACACAGCGTAATCTGGCCGAGGTTTATCATGCCTTAAATACGTTTAATATCAGCCACCTGTCTAATGGTTTAGTTGAAGGTAACGGGAAAGTAGATGCTATCCATGTGCCTGTATTAGTTCTCTTTGGTGAGCGGGATATGGTTGTGATAAGGGAAATGACGAACGAATTGATTGCGGATTTAGGGAAGAAAGCAAAAGTGGTTGAATTAAAAAACTGCGGACATTCAGCTTTAGTAGATGACCTGCCGCAATTATTAAATGCGATGGAGCAATTTTTGGATCGTGAGGTACAAGTATGAGACTACAAGAGAAAGTGGCCATTATTACGGGCGCAGCTAATGGGATAGGTTTGAAGGCTGCTGAGATCTTTGCCCGTGAAGGAGCAAAGGTAGCCATGGCTGATTTCAATAAAGAACAAGGGGAAGAGCGTGCAAGTGAACTTCGTGAACAGGGATATGAGGTTCGTTTTTTCCAGGTGAATGTTTCTGATCGCCAAAGTGTAGATTCTATGATTGAACAAGTAATTGATCAATACGGTGATATTGAAATTCTCATAAATAATGCCGGAATAACCCGAGATGCCATGCTGGCAAAGCTAACAGCAGAGGATTTTCAAACTGTCTTGGATGTTAATTTAACGGGGGTATTTCACTGCACTCAGGCTGTTCTGCCTTCCATGATCGCAAAGGGAAAAGGAAGAATCATCAATACATCGTCAGTATCTGGAGTTTATGGAAATGTTGGGCAAACCAACTACGCTGCCACTAAAGCTGGTGTGGTCGGGATGACAAAGACATGGGCAAAAGAACTCGGGCGTAAGGGGATTACGGTTAACGCGGTTGCTCCCGGATTCATTGAAACTGGAATGACCGCCAAAGTTCCTGAGAAAATCCTTAATCAAATGAAACAAATGGTGCCGCTTGCCCGTTTAGGTAAGCCGGAGGATATTGCGAATGCCTATCTATTCCTCGCTTCTGATGAAGCAAATTATATAAACGGAACCGTTTTGCATGTTGATGGTGGAATTATGATGTAATCAAGAGCGGCCCATGGTGGTCGCTTTTTTTATGGAAATAGGTATGTAACTTCTCTGTAACTAACAGCAAGTAAGATAATTCCATCTACTAGTGAAGGAGCGATTGTTCGGTGATGTGGGAACTGGATTGGCTTGAAAATCGAGCAAGATTATCCCCAAACAAGAAGGCCATTATAGAGGAAGTGACAAATAAAGCTTGGACATTTGCAGAGTTAAATAATCGGGCTCGGTCCGTTGCCGGTTGGCTAAAGCATAATGGCGTAAACAAAGGGGATCGGGTAGCCTTGCTTGCTCCTTCCCATTTATGTTATTTTGATTTACTCTTTGCCTGTGGAAAAATTGGTGCAATTTTTGTGCCGCTTAATTGGCGGCTTTCCATACATGAAATCATGGAGATCATAGAGGATTGCGAACCAGCAATGATTGGAATTCATCAGGAATTTCGTGATCGATATCATCCATTGGCCAAACAGGTGCCAGAATCGTTTTATATAGGCAATGAGGAATATGAAAAAATAGCTGTATTTCAAGGTACTGCTGGTTTTATAGATGATATTGATGAAGCCGACCCGCTGGCGATGATTTACACGGGAGGTACAACTGGTAAACCAAAAGGAGTTGTTTTAAGCCATCAATCTATCTTGTGGAATGCTATGAATACCATAATCAGCTGGGGGTTAGCTGAAGATGAAGTAACTATTAACTATATGCCAATGTTCCATACGGGTGGATTGAATGCATTAAGTATACCCATTCTAATGATTGGCGGTACGGTTGTCATCGGGGGGGCATTTACGGGGGTAAAGGCGGTGGACTCTATCAATCGATATCGCTGTACAATCAT
Organism: Neobacillus solisequens; assembly: GCF_051233465.1. Classification (NCBI taxonomy): domain Bacteria; kingdom Bacillati; phylum Bacillota; class Bacilli; order Caryophanales; family Bacillaceae; genus Neobacillus; species Neobacillus solisequens. The sequence continues at coordinate 152,492 of NZ_JBKFGJ010000010.1, forward strand.
TCTTTTAGTTCCTACGATGTATCATATGCTCATCCAAACAGAAGAATTTCAGAGAAGCAGCTTCCCAACAATGAAAATTTTCTTATCCGGAGCGGCACCTTGCCCATTAACCGTTTATGATGCCTTTCTAAAAAAAGGTCTAGCTTTTAAGGAGGGCTACGGGTTAACTGAAGCCGGTCCGAATAATTTTTATATTAGTCCGGAGCAGGCAAAAATGAAACGAGGCTCAGTGGGGAAATCGATGTTATTTAATTCCGTGAAAATTGTCAAACAGGATGGGGTAGAGGCAGAATCAAATGAAGTGGGAGAAATTTTAATAAAAGGAAAACATTCTTTTTCGTTGTATTGGAACAATGACCGCGCCACACGGGAAACGTGGAAAGATGGCTGGATTCATACGGGGGATCTGGGAAAAAAAGACGAACAGGGCTTTTATTATATCGTTGGCCGTAAAAAGGATATGATTATTACAGGCGGAGAGAATGTTTATCCACTCGAGATTGAGCAATGGCTAAACGCACATAGAGCAATCGATGAGGTTGCAGTAATTGGTTTACCAGATCCCAAATGGGGGGAAATGGTTACGGCTTTCATTGTGCTAAAGCCATCATGTTCGATTAAGGAGGCGGAATTAATAAGCTATTGTGAGGTAAAGTTGGGAAGATACAAAATTCCAAAACAATTTGTGTTTTTAGAAGAATTGCCGAAAACCCATGTGGGCAAAATTGATAAAAATCAATTAAAAAATATTCAAGTATAAAAGGAGAACTCTACTGGGGGTTCTCCTTTGTCATTTCTGAGCAAGATTCAAAGCTGTTTCTGATATGCTTAAATCCAGCTGTAGTTGTTCACTCAAATCATGCGGGTGATAGTATCCTTTAGCTATCATGTAATTAATAATTTTCTCATGGGTGGCAATCGCCGTATTCATCTGTTCCCGTAACGCTGCTTTTAATTCTGGTGTAGTAGTTTCGGTAATGGCCACTGCATAATTTCTTACCGCTGCTTTTGCAGAAATCAGAAAGTCAGTCGCTATTACCTGATCTGTCAATCCACCCATCCCCATGATGTTTTGGATTAATCCATTCACTCGTTATCCCTCCGATCCGTTAAAAACTTTTGTAGCTCCTGAATATGCTGAATTCCCACCGTTACATCATCAGCCAGAATCGTTTGCAATTCGACATCTTGAGCCAGTTTACTCATTGTTGCTGCCTTGGTTAAACAGAGATTTTTAAAAGCAAGCAACTCATGAAGATCCAATGTTTCATGAAGAGCCAAATGCTTTGTCATTGCTGCTGCCCCCATTCGAACGTGATTTTTCCTTTGTTATCCTTTCAAAATTAACTCTTCTTTATACACTCTGTATAAATGAAAAACATTAGGGGGGAAAATACTATGATAATTATTCAGGAGGGTATCAAAATGACAGGTTTGGCACCACATGAAACAATGGAAACCCATGAAATGATTAATTTTAAGACGGTTTGTTTATTAAAATCCAAACTAATGATGGGAATTTGTTTTGATAATGAATTGAAATCCCTCATGGAAAAAGATGTTCTGCAATCAAAGCGAGATCTTAATGAGTTGATTCAATTTTATAAGCAAAGCCAATTATTACAATAAATGGGGTGAAAAAATGGAGGATTATTTAGATCCGCGAAATGCAGAAGGAATGCCCAATTTGGCAGATTCCGCTTTTGCCATGGACTTTTTGCTAGGTATTAAAACTGGAATTCGAAATTATGGATTTGCTATCACGGAAACGGCCAATCCAGAGCTACGCAGGATGCTCCATAAACAAATGGAATCAGCGATTGATCTGCATACTGAAGTTTCAAACCTGATGATAAAAAAAGGCTGGCTGAACCCGCATAATCTAAAGGAACAATTCCCCGTGGATTTAAAATCTGCTGAAACAGCCATCCAAATTTCTGAATTGAAGTTATTTCCAAGTGATACAGACCGCCTTGGCATGTTTGCGACGCCAAATAAATAAAGGAGGGTCCAGCGATGAAGGCAGTTACATACCAAGGTATTAAGAATGTAGAGGTAAGAGAGGTAAAGGATCCAGTCATAAAAAATTCGGATGATATTATAGTCAAAGTGACCTCCTCTGCGATTTGTGGCTCCGATTTACATTTAATTCATGCAATGATTCCCAATTTGCCTACGGATTTCGTTATTGGTCATGAACCAATGGGAATTGTTGAAGAAGTTGGACCTGAAGTGACAAAGTTAAAAAAAGGAGACCGGGTGATTATTCCGTTTAATGTGAGTTGTGGTCATTGTTGGTATTGCACCCATGATTTGACCAGCCAATGTGACAACGGCAATCCGCATGGACAGGGGTCCGGTTTCTTTGGCTATTCCGAAACAACTGGCGGCTATGCCGGAGGACAAGCAGAATATATGCGCGTTCCGTTTGGAAACTTTACCCCGTTTAAAATTCCTGATAATTGCGAAGTGCCGGATGAAAAGCTAGCCTTATTGGCAGATGCTGCTCCAACTGCTTATTGGAGTGTCGATCATGCAGGGGTAAAAGATGGAGATACGGTAATTATTCTTGGATGTGGGCCTGTTGGTCTATTAGCACAGAAATTTGCTTGGCTAAAGGGAGCCAAGCGGGTAATAGCTGTGGACTATGTAAATTACCGTCTGCAGCATGCCAAACGAACCAATAAGGTCGAAATTGTGAATTTCGAAGACCACGAAAACGTTGGCGATTATCTATTGGAAATTACCAAGGGCGGGGCTGACATTGTCATTGATTGTGTAGGAATGGACGGGAAGATGACCCCACTTGAGTTTCTGGCTTCCGGAATGAAACTTCACGGCGGGGCAATGGGAGCAATCGTCATTGCTAGTCAGGCAGTTCGGAAAGGCGGCACTATCCAAATAACCGGAGTTTATGGCGGCAGGTACAATGCTTTTCCACTAGGAGATATTTTTAATCGTAACGTTGACTTGAAAACTGGACAGGCACCGGTTATTCCGTACATGCCGTTTTTGTATGACATGATCAATAAGGGGAAACTGGACCCGGGTGATATCATTACCCATGTCTTGCCATTAAGCGAGGCAAAACATGGGTACGAGGTATTTGATACAAAAATGGAGGATTGTATTAAAGTAATTTTAAAACCATAATGAAGTTTGCGGGCCATTTAAGCCCGCTTATTTTTTTATCAGTTCAGGTGCATAATCAATAAATAATTTGGAAAAAATCGATTGGGTTTTCTGAACATTATAAACGAGATAAAAAAATCTTTCATCATCAAAATCACAGATTTCATGCATTTCTAACATGTTTAGCCGCTGGTATTCTCTTGCTGCTATTTCCGAAAGAATAGAAATAGCGACATCTTGCACAACGAATTGCATTAAACTTTGCCCATCTTCAATATAGGCAATTATATTTAACTGGTCCTTTGTAATGTGTTTCTTTTTTAAAAATCGTTCAAGAATCGCATTTGTGCCTGAATCCGAACTTCTCATTACAAACGGTAAATGAAGGATATCTTGTATTTGGACAGGGCCGGAAATGTCAACTTGCTTAGAAGTGACAAGAACCAGTTTTTCTTTAAAAATGGGAATATAGCAGAGCTTTTCATTAGCGTACTTCTCTCCTAAAATTCCGAGATCTACAGACCCGTTTAATACCTTTTCAGCAACATTTTTCGAAGAGGCTTGATCAATATGAAAAATAATATCCGGATAAAGCTCCCGAAATTCTTTTACCATTTTAGGCAGCATAAATTCTCCAGGAACAGAACTAGCAGCGATTCTAATCATCCCTCGTAATTTAGTCAGGCCTTGTTTTAAATCCATGATGGCTTGATCCTTTAAAAGCAGCAGCTTCAGAGCCCATTGATACAATCGTTCACCATGTGGCGTTAATATAATCTCTCGGCCGATTCGGTCAAATAGCTGAAGATTGAGTGATTTCTCCAAGCCATGAATATGAGAACTCACTGTTGACTGACTTAAAAAAATATCCTCAGCCGCTTTAGAAAAGCTTTTATGTTCCACCACTTTTGTAAACACAAAAAGCTGGTGCAAATCTAAATCCATATAAATGTTCTCCTTAGCTATTTATAAAATCGATTTGTATTGATTGGTGAAATAGATAAATTGAATTTATAATAGCATACCAGTTTTTTATAATAAAATAGTGCACTTTATTTAAAAAGATTCTAACATTTTTCCATTGAAAAGGAGTTGTCTATGGAACGTCCATTTGAGTTGCTTTATGATGCGGGTCCGACAGGTTGCGGAGAATTGATTATGAATTTATTTTTAACAATGAAAAAAATGGATCAAGGACAAATCATTAAAGTTATTTCGTATGATCCAGGGGCAAGAGAGGACTTGCCCGCATGGTGCCGTTTGCAGCAGCATAATCTAGTAGAGAGGCAAGATTTTGGCAAAGTAAGTCATTATTTTATTGAAAAAGGCTAATTCTGCCTTTTACATATATTACTATGAAATATGGAGGAATCATAAATGGCTGGGAAATTTTTAGTGAGTTTAACAAATGCAGTGAACAATCCTGATAAAGCAACAGTTGGTTTTGTTGTGGCAAACGCAGCAGTGGCATCAGGCCAGGAAACAGTTGTATTTTTAAATGTTGATGGTGCTTACCTTGCTTCTAAAGGATATGCTGATGACATTCATGAGGAAGGCTTCGCTCCGTTAAAACAATTAATGGATCAGTTTGTGGAAGCTGGTGGAACACTGTGGGTATGCAGTCCTTGCTTTAAAAAACGTGGCTTGGATGAAGAAAATTTGATTGAAGGTGCCACCATTGTCGGCGGTGCAAAATTAGTAGAGTTCCTAAGTCAAGGCGCAGCCTCTATAACTTATTAATATAGGAGAAACATATGTACAATCCTCAGGCAATATGTGATGGCGGAGATTTGGATTGTGGGTCAGGTCTTTTGCTGATTATAAAAAAAGCAATGGATCCATTAGCACCTGGTGAGGTCTTGGAGGTACGCAGCAGGGAAAGAACCGTTGCGGAAGACTTGCCGGCTTGGTGCCGTATGGTTGAACACGGATTTCTAGGTTCTGAACCGGGCGAAAATACCACTCGCTATTTTATTCGGAAGGGTTCGGATCAAAGGGAGTTGGAACAGGATTTGCAGGCCGCTAAGGGCTACCAATGGAGTGTTCGTGTACGGGGTGAACGGGATCTTACTGCAAAAGTACATTCCCGAAATCATTCTTTTTCAGTCGGTCAGCCGGCTGATTTTAGCCCAAAAGTACCCGCACCCAGCGCGATTGATTATTTGTTGGGTTCACTGGGTTCGTGTTTAACAGTGGGTTATAAAGCACAAGCCTCTCGTAGAAATCTTGAGATTGACCATCTTGAGATCTCGTTAAAAGGCCGCTTAGAGAATGTTTTGTACCATTTGGAATTGGATGAGGAAGGCAGTCCGAAATTGAATCTAATTTCAGGGACTTGTTATGTATCTTCGCCAGAGTCGGAGGAAGTACTTGAGGAGATTTGGAAGAAGACGTTGGAACGTTCTCCAATCTATCAAACTCTTAAGCAATCAATTCCAATTGAAATCAAATTTTCGATTGTATTTTAACAGGAGGTAAACAAGTAATGGGGTTACCTAAATTTCCGACGACTGTCATTGGCAGCTGGCCGCGTTCAAATGAAGTAAAGCGGGCTATGCGTGATAAACGTGCTGGCAGGATCAGCGAGGAAGAATTTCAAAAAATTGCGGATGAGGCAGTGCTTCAATGCTTAAAATGGCAGGAAGAGGCTGGCATTGATATCGTCTCTGACGGTGAGCAGCGACGTGATAATTTCATTTCATTCGTGGCGGAGCATTTACATAATGTCCGGATGCTTACTGTGTCTGAGTTGCTGGAATATGTGGAGGATAAAGCAAGCTTTGAAGAAATTTTGGGTACATTGGATGTACCGGCATTTTCAATGTCAAATCCAGCAGTGGTAGGTAAAATCAGCCGTAAAAAGCCGCTGGGGTTGTCCGATTACTTATTTCTAAAAAAGCATACGGACAAAGCCGTTAAAATTGCATTACCAGGTCCTTATTTATTGACAAGGGCCATGTGGGTAGAAGGCCTGTCAAAGGATGCCTATCCGACAAAAGAGGATTTGGCGATTGACATTATTAAAGTGTTGCGGGAAGAGTTGGAGGATTTGATTGCTGCTGGTGTTGAGTTTGTCCAATTCGATGAGCCAGTCTTAACTGAACTTGTATTTACCCAAAAAAATGCAAATAGGACCTTTATGTGTGGGGCATTGACGGCAAAAGCGGATGCCGAACAAGAGATTGCCTTTGCGCTGGATCTGATGAATCAAGTGACAGAGGGAATGCTTGGAAGGGGTACAAGGATTGGAGTGCATGTTTGTCGCGGCAATTGGAGTACACAGGAGCAGGTTCTGCTTCGTGGACCTTACTACCCGCTAATCCCATACTTGTCGAATGTTCAAGTAGATCAATTAATACTAGAATATGCGACTCCACGTGCTGGGGAACTTGATGCAGTCCGCGAATTTGGCGGCAAAGAACTCGGGTTTGGAATTGTCAATCCACGTACAGAAGAGATTGAAAGCTTCGAGATCATTGTCGATCGTGTTCAGCAAATTAGAAAATATCTGCCTGACGAAAAAATTTTCCTAAATCCTGACTGTGGCTTCGGTACCTTTGCCCAGCGCCCGATGAACAGCGATGAAATTGCCTTTGAAAAACTAAAAGCCATGACTAAAGCAGCTAATAAACTGCGTGAGATGGTATTGGCATAAGCTGGTGATACTAATATATTAAGGTGTCTATCCCAGTATGGTGACAGGCACCTTTTTCCAAAAGTTCAAAAAATTTTTATTGCAATGTACGGATACGTACTAGTATCATAAATATATAGACTTTGTTTTCTCAAGGAGGAATGAATCAATGGCAAAGGCTGTTTCCGAGTATTCTTTAGCTGAATTAATGGTGCGAATTGATGAAGTTTTTAATGCAAATCCAGGTCCAATGGAAGGCTTTGAGGCAGTAGTTCAGTATGATGTTACCGGTGAGGACACTGGAACCTACCAGCATTTTTTCAAGGATGGGAAACTAACCATCAAGGAAGGGGTAGAAGTAGAACCGGATGTTGCGATGCAATTGTCATATGATAATTTCAAAAAGTTTTTGTTAGGGAAACAAAGTGGAACCATGGCTTTAATGACTGGCAAGGTGAAGGTTAAAGGCAGTGTGGGTACTGGATTAAAGATTGAGAGTATTCTCCGAAAATATAATATTAAAGAACCATTTTAAAAGGTAGGCTGTTGAGAATAGACTCAGCAGCCTTTTTTATGTTCACAATACGCTATTAAATGGTTACTGTCTGCACTACAGTTAATAGGCATTTTTCCAGTATCCACTGCCATTTTCCATGACCGGATTGAATATTTATATGACCTGCATTTGGCAGGATTTTGGATGGTAGTCCAAGATTGATAAAAGCTTTTGCATCTTCCAGGCTGCAATAAGGGTCATTGGAGGAATGAACAAATATAGTATTTTCGGCAGCTTTTGAAAGATCGTATTGATTTAGCGGAACTGGGTAAAAGGACTTGGCGACCGGTATGACTTTGCTTGGAGAAGGTGGTGCAACAAGAATGGCTTGGTGAGCAATCCGCTCATTTTGTTTTGCTGCATAATGCGTCCAAAGCAAGCATCCAAGACTATGGGTAACAACTATTAACTGATTGCCTTCCGGGATGGATTTCACCGCGGCCTCTAATTCTTCTAACCAATCGTATAAGAAAGGTGTGTCAAAATCGGGGAAAGTTGGATAACTGACATGATATCCACTTTCTCTTAATGCACCTGCAAGCCATGTTTGCCAATGTTCTGCTCCACTTCCGCCCAATCCGTGAATGATCAGAAAACTGTGTTGTTTCATTTAAACCCCTCCGATTTCATTTAAACCCATAAATTCCGATTGATTAAGTTGGTATTAAAAGCATTATAGCCTTTATGTTTATGTTTGGCAAGAATATATGGATAAAAATCATCCTTAGCGAGGTAGAAAATTGTCTATCTGACCAACAAAGAAGGAAAGAACAAAAAAGGGTCAGATAGAAGAGGTTTATCAGCCACAAAATAAGGGGAAAATCCAAAAAACGGCCAGATACAGAGTGGCTGAATCAATCAAATTAAAAAAGGTGCCTGTCACCAGACAGCACCTTTTTTAAGCAAAACCTTATTTACCTAGGTTAATACCGGTATTGGATTTAACTAGTACTTCCTCGTATTTTCTTATATCGGCTTTTTCACTGGAGAAGATGGTTCCCAGATAGCCTGCGATAAATCCGAGTGGAATAGAAATGATACCAGGGGTTGTAAGTGGGAATAGCGGTTCCCCAACAAAAATGGCTTTTCCAACTTCCGGACTGAAGACGTTCGGGCTGATTAGCACCAAACCAATAGCGGAAATAAGCCCTATAACCATGGCCCAAATTGCACCGGTAGTATTGAATCGTTTCCAATAGATCGTGTAAATGATAACTGGCAAGTTGGCACTCGCAGCTACTGCGAAGGCAAGCGAAACAAGAAATGCCACGTTAAGTGTTTGCGCTCCTAAAGCTAAAATGATCGAAATAATTGATACTCCGACTGCCGCATAACGAGCCATCGAAACCTGCTGCTTTTCTGTGGCCTTTCCTTTTTTTAGGATTTCATTATAAAAGTCATGGGCAAAGGCGCTGGCAGCGGTTAACACTAGCCCAGCCACAACGGCAAGGATTGTTGCAAAAGCTACCGCCGAAATGAAAGCGAACAGCATATTTCCTCCTAAGGCCTGCGCTAATAGTGGTGCAGCCATATTTCCTGCAGGGTTGGCAGAAATAATCTTATCATTCCCAACAAATGCTGCAGCACCAAAGCCGAGGAAAATCGTCATGACATAGAATAAGCCGATAATCCAAGTCGCATATACAACTGAAGAGCGGGCTGTTTTTGCATCCTTTACTGTAAAGAATCGAACAAGAATATGCGGTAAGCCGGCCGTACCAAGCACAAGCCCCATATTTAAGGAAAGGGTATCGAGCCCGTCCTTATATTTCACTCCTGGATTTAAAAAAGCTTCCTTAAGGGGAGTGGCCGTTTTCATTTGAGCAAACATATCGGTTATACTGAAATTAAATTTGGCAAATACAATAATTGAGATGACAAATGTTCCACCCATTAACAGGACAGCTTTAATGATTTGCACCCAACTTGTCGCATGCATTCCACCAAAGATAACGTAAATTGTCATTAACACGCCAACAATCAAAACAGAGGTAGTATATTCCAATCCCAATAATAATTTTATAAGTGCACCTGCTCCAACTAACTGAGCAATCATGTAAAAAATCGAGATTGCCATTGTATTCATGGCCGCAAACCCACGAATTTTTTTAGCATTAAACCGAGCTGCGATCATATCCGCAAACGTATATTTTCCTAGGTTTCGAAGTGGTTCTGCTACTAAATATAATACAACCAGATAAGCAACGAGAAATCCGATGCTGTAGAAGAACCCATCGAATCCAGTTAAGGCAACTGCACCAGCAATTCCAAGGAAAGAAGCAGCTGACATATAATCACCGGCAATCGCCATTCCGTTTTGCCAGCCTGTAAGTCCACCGCCTGCAGTATAGAATTCGCTCGCATTTTTGGTTTTTTTCGAAGCGAAATAAGTGATGATTAACGTTACAAAAACAATGGCAAGAAACATTAGAAATGCAGGAGTATTCATGAATTAGCCTCCTTTTCTTGAATGACTTGGTTGGCTAATTTATCGAATTTTGCTGCTTTATTAGAGTAAAGCGTGCATAACCCCCAAGTCATTACGAATTGTAAAAAGGCAAAAACCCAGGCCCATGAAATATTTCCAATAAATTTGTTGTTTAGCACAGTGGAGTAGGATGTCATGATCGGTAAGGCAAAGTAGAAACAGAAAAAGAAGATGGTTAAAGGCATGATGAATTTTTTCTTTTCGGAGAGAAGTCTTTGAAACGAAGAAGACTGGACAATCGACGTGTAATCGCTTTCGGAATTTGCGTTAAATTTTTTAGCCTCCAATTGAAGCTCCCCCTTTTTCAAAATTTGCAGTACTACAAATTTATAACGTCTCCTTTCTAAAAACTGACTTTTAATAACTTTTGAAATATTCTTACGTTTTTAATTATAATTATAAAATAATCTGAGTTGCAAGGGGATTTTTGCATAAATATGAAAATTACTAAATATTTACTATTTAATAGAAAAGGCCTCCATATTAGTTGGAGGCCTTTAAACTAACCACTTACATTTTCATCAAGGATAAATTGTGGGGGCTGCTGTTTAAACATTTTTGTTAAAAATATTAAATAGATTAGACCTATCACATTCCAAATAATCCCCAAAGTCAGTGCTTTTAAATCCATATTTACCCAAAGTAATCCAATAAAGCAAAGAGCAAGAATAGGGGATAGGAGGTAAAGCAAAATTGCTTTAGGATTACGCTGCTTTTTCTTAAAGAAAAAATAGAAAATAACTGACAGATTCACAAAGGTAAAGGCGGTAAAGGCTCCAAAATTAAAAAAGGAAACTGCTGTTTCGAGGCTGAGGAATAGAGCCGACATCGAAAATAATCCTGATAACAGGACATTAAAAATTGGTGCCCCTGTTTTAGGATGAACGTATCCGAATATCTTCTTTGGGATGGTATTATCTCTTCCCATTGCATAAAGAAGACGAGAGGTACTAAGCTGTGCCGCAACGCCGCCCACGATATTACCGGTAACCGTAATGGCAACGAAAAAGGTAGCGAACAAAATGCCGCCAATTTTTTGAGCGATCTCAGAAGATGCAGCATCTGGGTCTTGAAAAATTGAAACATCAGGATAAAGTAATTGCATGAAATAGGTGATGGAAGTATATACAGCTGCTAGAAAAAGAGTTTGTATGATCATGGCCCGGGGAATGGTTTTTTTAGGATCAAAAGTTTCTTCGGAAAGTGTGCACAGGGCATCAAACCCAATAAAGGTGTAAGCAAGAATGACAGAGCCTGCCAGGATGGCTGAAAAACTTAGATGGGCGGAATAAAATGGTTTAAGAGAAAAATTGGTTCCAGTTCCTAACTCCCTAATAAGAAAATAAGCGAACAGGACGGTAATTAAAATCTGAAATATCACGAAGATAGAATTGAAGGATACGGTTACTTTTACAGAAAAAATGTTGGCAGAGGTGAACAACAGGATTGATACGACAACCCATAGCCAGCTAGGTACTCCGGGAAAGAAGGAGGACATGTACAATTTTACGGTTAAGGCATATAACATCGGGAGGAACATGTAATCACACAGGGCAGCCCAACCAACAATAAATCCTATATGGGGATTGAATACCTTTTGGGCATAAGTGTAAGCCGAACCTGACCTGGGAAACACTTTTACCATGTGAACATAACTAAAAACCGTAAACAAAATGGCACATACACTGAAGAGATAAGCCATTGGAACATGACCATGTGTGGCTCCTGAGGCAATTCCGTATACATCGAAAACAGTAGTTGGCACCATTAATGACATTCCAAGAGCCAATACGTGCCAAAGCTTTAATTGTTTTTTCAAACCATTATTTGCTTCCATTAAGTGTTCCCCCCTTAATATTTTGATTAGATGGCCCCTAATGCTTTTAGGACAAGACCATGGAAATGGTGAACAGCGTGTTCGCTAATGAATGATCCTTTTTTGTCAATCACATAGCGGCCATCCACATATCCTTTAGAATGTAAGCCTCGTTGAACACTTTCCACTAGGGCGATATCTTCTGGGGTTAGCACTTTGTCTTGGTATACAATATTTGCCCAGCCCTCTTCTGAGGGTTCCTTGCTAAGGTAATAGAAATCAAGGTATTCAATAGTAAACTCTGGACTAATTGGCCAAACACTCATTACGATCAAACCTGGTTCACCAGGCATAACATCAATCATCAGATTTGGCCACAGCCAATAAGAGGCATAGGTAGGGATACTACTATCTTCTGTATCCGCTTCTATTTCACAGCCAAGTCGCTTCTTGCCTTTTCCCGATTGAAACGTATGATAGGGGAAATTGGTAATGTTATAACTGCTCATGTCGACAATCTCCACAAACTCTGGATGGGCCACAGCGCAATGATGACATTCTAAATAATTATCAACGACATTTTTCCAATTGGCTTTAATCTTATATTCTGTCCGGTGTGCAAAGGTTAATTTATTTAAGTCGGGAACCAGCTTAGAAATGTCCTCTTCCAATCCAGGCATCATCGCGTTCAATGGCTTGGCATTTGGATCTAAATTTAAAAATAATAGATTAGCCAATTGTTCTACCCGCACTTCCCGTAAACAAGCCTCATTGAAATCAAAATTTTTCATCTGATTGACAGCACGTCCATGGTTAAATTGTCCGTCCGTTTTAAAAGTCCAAGCATGGTAGGGACAAACAATGATTGACTTTTTACCTTCCCTTTGGACTAATTCGTGACCGCGATGGGGGCACACATTATAAAATGCACGAATGACATGATCTTTTCCTTTCATTACAAAGAGATTTTGATCAAAAAGTTCGACCGTAAAATAATCTCCGGGGACTGCCACTTTTTCAACATGACCAACATAAAACCAATTTTTGAAAAAGATCGCCTCGCGTTCTTCGGCCAAAATGGTGGGCTCTATATATAGGAAAGAAGGAATTGTATAAGAGAGTTCTGCCTTCTCGTTATAGCGGTGCTTCCAACGATTAACTTTGTTTTCCATAATACCCCTCCAAACGGTTATTTTACTTCTCCATTGGATAGACGTAACAAAATATTGATTACTCTTTCGCGCATGTCCATATCAAGTAATGGTGCTAAACCAAACATCTCTGAAAACCAAAGGCCATCAGCTGCGAGACGACATACAGTAGCAATGGCAGGATCAATTCCGTCAGTTTCCATTTTCTCTTGCCAATCTTGATAAAAAGCTTGTGCAGGTTGCAACAGTTCGGAGCGATTCTCTAAAGCTGCAAGCAGACCAGCACTGATGCGCAATTCCTTCTCTTCACGTTCTCCGCTTAAAAAAGTAGTTTTGACATAAGCACGTGTCCATTTACCTGGGGAGTGTTCATCCTCGTTAGTTTCATGCCTCATTTGTTGATTGAATTGGCCAAATAAATCTTGAATCATTCCAGTAATAAGAGCTTCCTTTGAAGGGAAGTGATAGAGCAGTCCCCCTTTACTAACAGAGGCTTTGGCTGCTACGGCATTTAACGTTAACCGGCTTACCCCTTCTTCTAAAATTAACGCGTATGCAGCATCCAGGATGTCCTGTCTAGTTTTAGATCTTGCTGAGGTTTTCATAATAAACACCGCCTTTACATTATTTTCATCATCAGTGTACCGTCCGGACGGTTTAATGTCAATATATTCTGAAAATTAATTATAAAAATAAAATAGACGTAAAAAAAGACCTTGCTAACAAGCAAGGTCTAAATGTATGGAGACTATCGGGATCGAACCGACGACCTCTTGCATGCCATGCAAGCGCTCTCCCAGCTGAGCTAAGCCCCCTTATTTCAGGTACAAGTGAAATTATATCCTCATTTTTATAAACTTGCAAGAGGAAATTTTGGGGAGGCAAAAATTTTTTTATCTAACTCATACTCTCAATTTCAACCTTCTGAACTCCTTCAAGTACGGAAACTGAAGCATATACATCTGTAATCTTTTCCCGATAATCCACAGCTACTAAAATTTTTACCAAATGATCACCATCGTCTAGATCCTTAATCCGAATTCGGCGGATAATATATTTTTTTTCAAGTAACGAAGAAAAGACTTTATCAATCTGGTTTTGATCTCTAATAAATAACTGAAGCATGATTTCCTTTTCTCGCAATTGCTTCGGACCGAGAAGCTTCATAATAAAAGGAATAAACTCTACACTTATAATTAATAAAGCAACACCAACAAATGCTTCAACATAGAATCCGGCCCCCACTGCAATCCCAATTCCAGCTGCTCCCCAGATCATAGCTGCTGTGGTTAAACCAGATATGCTATCATTCCCCCTTCGAAGGATAACACCTGCACCCAAGAAACCAATTCCTGACACGATCTGTGCAGCCAGACGCAATGGATCCATGGTTATTTTTACTTCTTTCGAGACTGGGAAAGTATAAGCTGATTCAATAGAAACAATGGTTAATAAACAACTGACAACAGAAATGACCAAACTAGTCTTTAATCCCACTGGTTTTCTTTTTAATTCACGTTCAAGACCGATTATCAGACCAAAAACAGCAGAAATACCAAGCTTTATTAATATATGCATATCAAGACTGCTCATATTTTCACGTCCATTTTCAATTCAATTATTGTTCATTTTTGATGATTTAATATACGATAAAGAAAAAATACCCTAACAAGATTCTACACATAAAGGAGTTCATTATGGAAGAACCAAAAATAAATCCGTATGCAGTTCTCGCAATCGGTGTATTATCTGTATCGGCCTCAGCCATATTTGTGAAACTGTGCTCGGCTCCATCCGGGACAATTGCCTTTTATCGTTTATTTTTTTCGGTAATCCTTATGCTTCCACTATTTTTAACAAAAAAACATATTGCGGAACTGAGGCTGATTACAAAAAAAGACTGGCTCTATTCCGCTATTGCAGGAATTTTACTAGCATTTCACTTTATTTTATGGTTCGAATCCCTAAACTACACCTCTGTGGCAAGTTCAACAGTATTAGTAACACTTCAGCCAATCTTTGCTTTTATAGGTACTTACTTATTCTTTAAAGAAAAGTTATCAGGAAAAGCAATCCTCAGCGGTATCATTGCAGTTGCTGGTAGTGTAGTTATTAGTTGGGGGGATTTTCAAATAAGTGGAACGGCATTATTTGGGGACTTCCTTGCCCTAATTGCCTGCGCTTTTGTGACTGGTTACTTACTATTTGGTCAGGATGTTCGAAAAAGAGTATCCCTAATTACATATACATTTGTACTCTATTTTATGAGTACCATTACATTATTCGTATATGCCTTACTTGCGGATCAACCTCTTTATCCTTATCCGGCTAAAGATTGGATCTATTTTATTTTATTAGCTCTTTTACCTAACTTATTAGGGCATTCATTATTTAACTGGTCACTAAAATGGCTTAGTACTTCAACTATATCCATGGCCATTTTATTTGAACCGGTGGGAGCCACCATACTGGCCTATTTTTTACTAGATGAAAAGGTTGTTTGGACTCAAATCTTAGGTGGAATCATCGTGATTGGCGGCATCTTGTTATTTGTAATCGATGAGCGGAAAATAAAAAAGCAAATAAACAGCCCTGCTTAAAAACGCAGGGTATTTCTTTTTAATTAGGCTATGTTAAAGTTACTATTGAATTTAAACCCTATGAATGGGAGCAGAAATTAACAGTCTGTTTAACAAATCCTTTAATAAAGGCTCTGTTAAACTTGTCTGTTGATTTCCGCTCCAGGTGCTTCGCTTTCCGTGGGCGTTTCGGCGAGCCTCCTCGGCGCTTGCGCCTGCGGGGTCTCTCCAGAACCGTACTCCCACAGGACATTGATTTTCTTCCTAGAATTTCGCCCACGCACGAAGGAAATGCGTTAGCATTTTCGAGGAGTCTTCGCACCTTCCGCTCCAATCAACAGAGTGTAAAAAATCAACACTGTTCTTTAACACAGCCATAATAAAAAAAATCGTAAAAAAAGTAAAAATTATATTGCAATCATATTTTAATCATGTTATATTAAATCTCGTCCTCTTCGGAAGAACAAACAGAGAAATAAAAAAACAAAAAAACTGTTTGACACAATGAAGAGAGATGTGATATATTAAAAAAGTCGCTTTGAACGAAAGATAAAATAAACAAGCGAAAATTGATCTTTGAAAACTAAACAAACAAGAACGTCAACAAACAATAATATTCATTTCTAACGAAATGAAGCCAACGTTTTATTTTATGAGCTAATCACTCTTTTTGGAGAGTTTGATCCTGGCTCAGGACGAACGCTGGCGGCGTGCCTAATACATGCAAGTCGAGCGAACCACTTCGGTGGTTAGCGGCGGACGGGTGAGTAACACGTGGGCAACCTGCCTGTAAGACTGGGATAACACCGGGAAACCGGTGCTAATACCGGATAACTCTTACCAACACATGTTGGTAAGTTGAAAGTCGGTTTCGGCTGACACTTACAGATGGGCCCGCGGCGCATTAGCTAGTTGGTGAGGTAACGGCTCACCAAGGCGACGATGCGTAGCCGACCTGAGAGGGTGATCGGCCACACTGGGACTGAGACACGGCCCAGACTCCTACGGGAGGCAGCAGTAGGGAATCTTCCACAATGGACGAAAGTCTGATGGAGCAACGCCGCGTGAGCGAAGAAGGCCTTCGGGTCGTAAAGCTCTGTTGTTAGGGAAGAACAAGTATCGGAGTAACTGCCGGTACCTTGACGGTACCTAACCAGAAAGCCACGGCTAACTACGTGCCAGCAGCCGCGGTAATACGTAGGTGGCAAGCGTTGTCCGGAATTATTGGGCGTAAAGCGCGCGCAGGCGGTCCTTTAAGTCTGATGTGAAAGCCCACGGCTCAACCGTGGAGGGTCATTGGAAACTGGGGGACTTGAGTGCAGAAGAGGAAAGCGGAATTCCACGTGTAGCGGTGAAATGCGTAGAGATGTGGAGGAACACCAGTGGCGAAGGCGGCTTTCTGGTCTGTAACTGACGCTGAGGCGCGAAAGCGTGGGGAGCAAACAGGATTAGATACCCTGGTAGTCCACGCCGTAAACGATGAGTGCTAAGTGTTAGAGGGTTTCCGCCCTTTAGTGCTGCAGCTAACGCATTAAGCACTCCGCCTGGGGAGTACGGCCGCAAGGCTGAAACTCAAAGGAATTGACGGGGGCCCGCACAAGCGGTGGAGCATGTGGTTTAATTCGAAGCAACGCGAAGAACCTTACCAGGTCTTGACATCCTCTGACACTCCTAGAGATAGGAC